>CBIMZH010000368.1:0-3762 GCA_966248255.1 uncultured Cellvibrio sp. | reverse complement strand
TCCAGCAGCGTAAGTTTACCGTCCTGAAGCACGCATTGACTCATGGCTTTGAGGAGCAGGGGTTTTTGCAGGGGTTTAAGTTGATTTAGCTGCTCCAGGGCGCTGTCAGCTTGGGCTAGGTTGAGGTTGTTTTTGGCCAGTAGTTTGAGCTCTGGGTGCCCCAGCTCCCTGGCTGCATTGGCAAACGCCTGCTCGGCGGCGCTGCTATTGTCTGCCCCGGCGTAAGCCAGGAGCGAAAGCAGTATTTGGCTTTGCTCGGTAAGCTGATTTAGTCGCGATAAACGCTGGCTTACCTGTGGCGACTGCAGATTGTGTTGCAGCATGCGATACAGGGACCACTCGCGCAGGCTAATTTTGTTGTCGGCTTTGATCAGTGCGCTGGCAAGGCGCAGCAGTTGTGCAATCTGATCTGCACTCAGCAGTTTAAGTGTGGGTAAACAGAGTTCTATTAATGGCAGGCGTAGCGCCAGGGGTTGGGCGCTGGTGGCATGGGCGAGTGGGCGCAATGTCTCCAGCTCTGTTGCTTTAAAGTGTTGGCTAAGACAGCGCCATTGTTGCTCTCTCGCAGTGGTATCCGCATCAAGTAGCAATCCGAAAATCACCGCTTGAGCGCCAAGTAGCGTAGATGTTGCTTCTTTTATATAAACAGGGATTTCTGCCAGTTGCTCGCGGGCATATTGCAGATGCTCTGCATGGGGCTGGGCGATATTAGCCAGCTGCTCATCTATTGCAACGGCGGTGCTCATGGCGGCAAAGTTTTGGCTTGTAGCAGAGCTTTGGCTAAAACTTTGCGCTTCGCTTGTCGGGCTGGAGTTAGTCTGTGGTTTGTTAATAAACTTGCCGTCCCAGCGAGGTTCAATGCGGCGAATTCTCTCTTCCAATGGTGGATGTGTGGCCATCAAGTTAAAGAAATTTGCAATTCCCTGGCTGAAGTACATATGGCTGAATTGCGCTGCATTGGGGGTGTGCAACTCTGAGCCCTCAATATTGCCGCCAATTTTTTTAAGTGCGCCGGAAATGCCTTCCGGGTTGCGCGTAAATTGCACTGCTGAAGCGTCAGCGAGAAATTCGCGCTGACGGCTGACCGCCGCCTTAATCAGATTGCCAAAAAATGTTCCTGCATAGCCAATCACCAGTAAACCCAAGCCCAGCGCCATAATGCCTCCGCGCGATTTATCGCGGCTGTTATAGCTGCGAAAGCGATTGGAGCGCAGTAAGAATTCGCCAATTAAACCGATAACCAAAATTCCATAAAGGATTGCCACCAAGCGCATATTCAGGCGCATATCGCCGTGAAAAATATGGCTGAACTCGTGGGCGATTACGCCCTGGAGTTCATCGCGCGACAATTTTTGAATGCAGCCGCGAGTAATGCCTATGACTGCATCCTGTGGTTTAAAGCCTGCGGCAAAAGCGTTGATTGAAGCTTCTTCTATAAGGTAAACCGGCGGTACGGCTGTGCCTGAGGCAATCGCCATTTCCTCCACAACGTTTAATATTTTTCGCTCGTCGGCATCCTGCGACTGGGCGGAAATGCGCTTGCCACCCATAGATATGGCCACAGCGCTGCCGCCCGACTGCAGTTGCGCGTAGCGGAACAGGCTGCCGCCCATAACAACCGTGGAAATACCCAGGCCTATCCAGGCCAGTGCTCCTGGCGGCATGGCATACCATAAACCCTGCCAAAATCCGAGTTGAGGTTGCTCATAAATATAAGGCGGGTTATGCGACTGGAAATAATAAAAAAAGCTGGCCAGGAGTAGGCCGGTTACCAAAATTAGCGAAATGACCGCCAGCGCCAGCAGCAAAATTAATTGTGTTGTTTTGCGTTTGGCGCGGTCCTGATGCTCAAAAAAATTCATGCGCAGCGGATACTTTGGCGAAAATTAAAACTGTACTTTAGGGGCGGCTTGAATGGCTGGGCTGTCCTCAAAGACCAATAGCGATGCATCCTGGCTGTGGCCAAAGCTGGCCGCAAAAAATACCGGCGGGAATGTTTGCTTATAGGTGTTGTAAGCGGTTACTGCATCATTAAATGCCTGGCGGGCAAAGGCGACTTTGTTTTCGGTGCTGGTCAGTTCTTCGGACACCTGCTGCATATTTTGCGAGGCTTTTAAATCCGGGTAGGCCTCCATAACCACATTTAAGCGACTGATGGCGCTACTCAACATATGTTCGGCACCGGCCAGCTCACCTATGGCGGCGGCACTGGCGGGGTTGGCGGCAGCTGCTTTCAGGCCGGTCATTGCCTGATTGCGCGCATTAATCACGGCTTCGAGGGTTTCGCGCTCATGCTTTATATAGCCTTTCGCCGTTTCTACCAGGTTGGGAATCAGGTCATAGCGGCGCTTGAGCTGAACTTCAATTTGCGAAAAAGCATTTTGAAAGCGGTTTTTCAGCTGCACCAGTTGGTTGTAGATACCAATGATGTAGAACACAACCAGAGCAATTATCGCGAGGGTAACCAGAGTGCCAATCATAAGCCTGTCCTTTAACTGTGTAATTGTTGTGTACTTAATCTTGCAAAATAGCCGCCAGGGTTAATCGATATATTCAAATACCTTGACCACCTGTACCACGCCTTGGGTGTTGCGCACTATATCGGTTATTAATTGGGCTTGATGGCGAGAAACCAAGCCCATGAGATAAACATTTTTCGCCTGGGTAATGACCCTGACCCGACTGGATTGAACTTGCGTGCTGGCGAGCAGTTTGCTGTTGATTTTAGTCGACAACCAGGTGTTGTAGCTGTTTTCGCCAAATTCCAGGGCGCCGCGTACCAGTAGTTCGTTGTGAACCTCGCGCACTGTGTTTATTTTTGCCGCTGTGTCACCCGCGAGTTGGCGCAATGCCTGGGTGGGGACTGTGCCGGTTAACAGAAGAATACCGTTGTAACAATTGACCGTTATTGGCTCCTCTTCAAGTTGGCTGGAGGCTTTCATTAAATTAACGCGAGTGACGGTTTCCAAGTGGTTGTCGTCAATTTTGGTGCCCAGCGTGCGCTTGCCCGGGTTAATTTGTATGGGGTCGCTGGTGGTGGCGTTGATAATTTTGGCGCAGCCAGACAAGGCGAGTAATGCGCATAATCCAAGCCAGATGCAGTGGCGAAATTTACCTGAGCGTTTGGCTCCGGTGTTCATTAGTAGCCTCCAAAAAGCTGCTCATCAATCAGGTCGCAAATGCAAAACAGGCTGAGCATGTGCACTTCGTGAATACGGGCTTTGACTGTCAGCGGCGCGCGCAGTTCAAGGTCGTGTTGATCCAGCAGCGCGGCCACATCGCCGCCGTCGCTTCCGGTGAGGGCAATAATTGTCATTTCTTTATCGTGCGCGGCGCTAATTGCCTGGAGCAAATTGCTCGCGCTACCGCTGCTGGTAATGAGTAGAAGCACATCGCCAGCCTGGCCCAGGGTGCGAATTTGTTTGGCGAAAATATCGTTGTAACTGTAGTCGCTGGCAATGGCGGTTTGTGTGGTGTAGTCAGCACCCAGGCTTAGCGCGGGCAGGCTGGGGCGCTCCTGTTCAAAACGGTTGACCAGCGCGGCGGTAAAAATTTGTGCCTGGGCCCCGGATATTCCATTGCCGCACGTCAGCACTTTTTTTTCGTTGAGCAGTGCATTCACAATCAGGTGGCTGGCATCGGCAATAAGCGGTGCCAGGTGTTCGCCAGCGTGCATTTTGGCTTCGATACTTTCGTGGAAAAGGGTAATTACCCGCTGCTCCATAAAACTTACTCTTAGGTGGGGGTGTAGTTTGGTGTGCT
>CBIMZH010000367.1:0-3765 GCA_966248255.1 uncultured Cellvibrio sp. | reverse complement strand
AAGAGCTATTCGAAACAATTTGCGGAAATAGCTGAACTTGTACCGGCATTTAAAGCTTTAGATGAAGATGCACTGTTAACGCCGAGAGTGTTGGTAGGCGGCCCCTTATTTGAGGATATGCCCTGGGTACTTGGCCGAAATCCTAATACTTACGAGAAATCGGTTACGTACGAAGACCTTACTTTAAATTTTTGCGAGCAAGCGTTTAGCGAGAATCTAGCGGAATATTTTTCCATCTGTGGACTGGGATCTTTTGGCTGGGGACCAGGGCAACTGGAAAAAGAGATGGCCAATTTTATGTGGCACATAATTCCAACCACCAAAGAAACATTGGAAAACATTCCCTTTGGCGATGAGGTTCGCGGAGCAGTTCAGGTACTTTGTGCCTTGAAGTTCGATTGATCAAACAGCTTTCAGCAGCTGAACCCTAGGTCGGATAAGCGCGGCGCCATCCAACACTTGTTGCAGGTTAAATTCTCTTCACAACAAAAAAGCCGCTAGATTTCTCTAGCGGCTTTTTATCTAAATGCAACTTAGTAAAACATCCCCGTCTGCAACTGAGCTTCTTCACTCATCATTTCCCGCTGCCAGGGTGGATCGAACACCAGTTCAACTTTTACATTTTTAACATTGGGAACTTTGCGCACGCGGTATTCCACATCGCCAACCAATACCGGGCCCATACCGCAGGCAGGGGCGGTGAGGGTCATTTGGATGTTTACTTGTTTAGCAGCTTGATCAATTGCCACAGCGTAAATCAAACCCAGATTAACCAGGTCAACCGGAATTTCCGGGTCGAACACTGTGCCCAACGCTTGCCAGACTTGGTCCTCATGAATGAGATCATCCACGGGCTCTGGAAATTGAATGACTTCAGATTCCAAACCGAGAAAATGTGCATCCGTACCGTCAACACGCACCATTTGGCCGTGGTAGGTAAGCGTGTAGTTACCACCCAAGGCCTGGGTGATAGTGACAAATGTGCCTTCAGGAATTGTCAGGGGCGTGCCATCGGGTACGCGGCGCGCTGGGCAATCAGCCTGGGCAACTACCATTCGTCTTTCGGACATAGTTCTTCCCTACTCCACGCTAAAACTTTCGCCGCAGCCGCAATAGTCTTTTACGCGCGGGTTGTTGAAAATCAGCTGTTGGTTAACGCCCTGGGTGACAAAGTCGATTTCGGTTCCGCTCACCACCGCCACAGCGGCTGGGTCTACCAGCAACTCCACACCGCTCTCTAACGGCAAGTGCAGGTCATCGGCCTTGGCTTCGTTAACCAAATCCACCACGTACATCCAGCCAGTGCAACCGCTTTGCTTAACGCTCAGGCGAATGGCTTTGGCCTCCTGGGCTTTATCCAGTTGCCGCTTAAAATGTGCCGCTGCCGACGCGGTGACCGAGACGGTTTGCTGGCTGGGATCAAATGCAGAGACGCTCATTGCGTGCCTCCAAAAAATTCGCGTTTGTACTCACTAGAGCAAAAACATTTTGGCCTTTTCGATGGCCGCAAACAGGCGATCGACTTCGGCAAAGGTGTTGTAGAAACTAAAACTGGCGCGCACTGTACCAGGGATACCAAACTGATCCATGATTGGCTGGGCGCAGTGATTACCGGTGCGCACCGCAACACCCTGCTTATCTAATAAGACACCCACATCCGCCGGATGTGCGCCTTCCAACAAAAAGCTCATTACCGAGGTTTTGTTGGCGGAGGTGCCCACCAGCTTAATGCCCGGCGTAGCGCGGGCCTTTTGTTCCGCATAAGCCAGCAGTGCCTGCTCGTGGGCGGCAGCGGCTTTGCGGTCGATGGAATTCAAATAATCTATAGCCGCACCAAAGCCAATCACTCCAGCGATATCCGGGGTGCCAGCTTCAAATTTGTAGGGCAGCTGATTGTAAGTAGTGCCGGCAAAACTCACGGTTTCAATCATCTCGCCGCCGCCCTGGAATGGCGGCATAGCGTTGAGCAGCGCTTCTTTTCCGTAGAGCACACCCACACCTGTAGGGCCAAAAACTTTGTGCGCAGAGAAGGCATAAAAATCGCAATCCAGCGCCTGCACATCTACCGGCCAGTGGCTTACTGATTGGGCCCCATCGATTAATACCAAAGCGCCAAGCTTGTGCGCTTTTTCGATAATGGCTTCCACCGGATTAATACTGCCCATGGCGTTGGACACATGCCCCACAGCAACCAGCTTAACCTGATCATCCAGCAGCGCCTCAAAGGCTTCCATATCAATGGTGCCAGTGGCATCGACCGGGATGGGCTCAACATTGGCGCCCACTGCCTGGGCTGCCATTTGCCAGGGCACTATATTCGAGTGGTGTTCCATGGCCGATACCAGAATGCGCTCACCCGCTTTTAAGAAAGTGCGCGCCCAGGAATTGGCAACCAAATTAATGCTTTCGGTGGTACCGCGAGTCCAGATAATTTGCTTGGAACTGGGGGCATTTATAAACTGCGCCACCTTGTCTCGCGCCGATTCAAATTTCACCGTGGCGCGGTCGGCCAGAGTATGGGCACCGCGATGCACATTGGAGTTATCGGTGCGATAGTAGTCACTGATCGCATCTATTACCGCATTGGGCTTATGCGTGGTGGCGGCGTTATCCAGATACACCAACGACTGGCCATTTACCTGTTGATGCAGAATGGGAAAATCCGCGCGGATTTTCTCTACATCAAAAGTTGAAGCCTGAAGCTCGGTATTGGCGGGTGTAGCAGCAATCATAAAATTCTCTATTACAGCTCGGTAAGCCTGTTACAGCTCATTGGGCGCGTGGGACTCAGTCGCCAGCTCTAGCAAAAATTGGTCGCGACCAAACAGCTCCGCCAGACGTGGCAGCAGGTAATCATGCACCACTGGTTCGGCTATCTGTTCCAGCAATTCATTCACAAAACCAAAGCTCAGCATCACATCGGCTTCACTGCGCGACAAACCACGGCTCTGCAGGTAATAGCGAGCATTGGCATTCAACTGGGCGACAGTGGCACCGTGGGCACACTTAACGTCGTCAGCGTAAATTTCCAGCTCTGGTTTGGTATTAACTTCGGCTTTGTTAGAAGTGAGCAAGTTTTTGTTGCTCAATTCGGCCAGGGTTTTTTGCGCATTCTCGTGAATATAAATGCGGCCGTTAAAAATCGCCTGAGCCGAATCGCCCACTATGCCGCGAAATACTTCGCTGGATGTGCAGTGCGGCACCCAGTGGCAAACATTGGTGTGGTAATCCACCATCTGCTGGTTGCGCGGCAAGTAAACGCCCTGCAGATCCAACTCGGCGCCAGGGCCGCGATGGTTAATTTGATAGTCGATACGCTTAAGCGCACTGCCCAGCGACAGGGTAAACCCGCGCAGGCGCGCATTGCGCAGCAGTTTGGCGTGAACGCCGCCAATGTGCTGGGCGTTCTCCTGCTCCAGATTCAAACGGTAGTGCTGGAAGCTGGCGTTATCGCCCACTACCACTTCCGTCAGTGCATTCACAAAACCATTTTGCGCTTCGTCAGTCGATAAAAAGTGCTCAACGACTTCGGCCTTGGCGTTGTCTTCCAGCACCACCAGCAAACGCTGATTGCTGCTGACAGGTGTGGCAGTCGCACTGGTGATATTCACCAGGTAAATCGGCTTGGCCAGCTGTTGATTGCGTGCAACCTGCACCAGCAGGCCTTCGTTTACCCAGGCATTATTCAAGGTGGCAAACAAATGCTGCTCGCCTTCAACTACTGTGCCCAGGTGCTGTTGAATCAGCGCCTGCTGCGCGGTATCG
>CBIMZH010000366.1:0-3765 GCA_966248255.1 uncultured Cellvibrio sp. | reverse complement strand
GGTATAGCCCGGCTGACCCAGGCCAACACAGGCCTGCCCTGCTCCGCCAGGCAAATGGCCATAATGCGCGAAGTTGACCTGGCCTTTAGCTACATTCAGGCCATAGGCTATGTCGCCAATGATCGTCTGCTGTGCTCATCACTGGGCGACGAACCAGAAGTTCAATTCGACCTGGGCCCAGCGGACGTAACCACCAGCGCCGGGTTTAAGCTGCGCACCAATGTGGATTTGGGCTCGGATGATAAAAGCAGTTTTACCGTGATAGAGAGCAACAGCTTCGCCGTAATTATTCACAAGGATCTGCCCATAGATATATCCGCCGAGGAGCAGGATTTAACCCTGGCTACCTTTACCCCGGACAACCTGCAAGTGCGCAGCCTTAAGGGGAGTTATAAAGCAGAATGGTTGGAAGCCCTGGGCCAGCGCCATCAGGTCACCTTTGTCAGCCAGCATTATGTTGTGGCGGTTGTCCGCTCCGACAACTTTGCCACTATCGCGCTTGCCGCCCTGCCCATCAGTCACCTAGAAAGCAGGATACTGAACACAGCTTTAATATTGGTGCCCACCGGCCTGGTTGCCAGCCTGGTGCTCATCTGGGGCATTATTTATATTTTGCGCGTACAGCTATCCCTGCCTGCTGCGCTTAAGGTTGCACTAAGGCGCAAAGAGCTATTTGTGGTTTATCAACCCATAGTGGATTTACGCACAGGCCGCTGGATTGGCGCCGAGGCGCTGGTGCGCTGGTGCGCTGGCGCAAAGCCAATGGCGAAATGGCCAGCCCGGAAGTCTTTATTCCCGCGGCCGAAAAAGGCGAGCTTATTGGGCAGATTACGGCACTGGTGATTGGCCAGATAGCGCGCGACGCCAAGGGGCTGTTTAACGATTTCCCGGAAATTCATTTGGGCATAAACCTCGCCGCCGCCGACCTCCACGCCGAGCAAACCACGCAATTGCTAAAACAACTACTCAACCAAACCCAGACCAAGCCGGGCAATATTCTGGTGGAGGCCACTGAGCGCGGTTTTATGAATACCGATGAAGCTCGCAGCCGTATACACGATATTAGGCTGCTGGGAATTGGTGTTGCCATAGATGACTTTGGCACCGGCTACTCCAGCCTCGCCTATCTGGAAAGTTTTGAATTGGATTATTTAAAAATAGATAAATCCTTTGTCGATAAAATCGGCACTCAGGCTGCCACAAGTCAGGTGATTTACCATATCATCGACATGGCCAAAGATTTAAAACTGAAAATGATTGCCGAGGGCGTAGAGACAGAGGCGCAGGCGCAAATACTGCGCGATCAGGGCGTAGAGTTTGTGCAGGGCTGGCTGTACAGCAAAGCGCTGAACTTCCAGCAACTTAAACAGGGCCTCAAGCAACAGCGACAAAGCTCAGCCCGGGCCGCACTCGAGCATAAACCCGAAAGCATAAGCTAACCATTGCGCAGTATCGCAATAACAATAAACATCAGGCACAGCTATGACCCACAAGGAATTTACCCAGCTGCTGGAAACACTGGCAGCACGCTTTAGCCAATACCCGCAGCGCCACCCCAAGATCACCTGGAGCCAGGTGTTAGCACGCCTGGAGCAAAGCCATAAGCTCAAGCAGCTGGCCGCTATGGAAGCCAGCGGCGGCGAGCCGGATGTAGTGGCCATAGATACCCACACAGGGGCGATAATGTTTTACGACTGTGCCGCCGAAAGCCCCGGCGGCAGACGCAGCCTCTGCTATGACCAGCCCGCCCTGGATGCGCGCAAACAAAATAAACCCGGCGGTAATGCTATTGAAACAGCCAAGGCACTGGGCATTGAATTATTAACCGAAGACGAATATCGCCAGCTGCAAACTCTGGGCGAATTCGATAAAAAAACCTCCAGCTGGATTGCCACACCTGCAGCCGTTCGCCAACTGGGCGGCGCGCTCTTTTGCGACAGGCGCTACAACCAGGTGTTTACCTACCACAATGGCGCCGATGCCTATTACGCCGCGCGCGGTTTTCGCGGCAAGTTAAGTATTTAATAACTCTTCACCAGAACCTAACAGGGAATTTTTTATGTCACTGATCGGCAATATTTTGTGGTTTTTACTGGGCGGCGTATTTATGGGGCTAAGCTGGTGGCTGGCGGGCATCATCTGCTGTATCACCATTATCGGCATCCCCTGGGCGCGCGCCTGTTTTGTGATAGGCACCTTTGCTTTCTTTCCCTTTGGCAAGCGCGTCGCCAACCGCAAGCATGTGACCGGGGCGGAGGATATAGGCACAGGCCCACTGGGTTTAATTGGCAATATTCTCTGGTTTGTATTTTTTGGTATCTGGCTGGCCATTGGCCATTTGTGTTCGGCGCTGTTTTGTTTTATCACCATCATCGGCATTCCCTTTGGCTTGCAACATATCAAGCTGGCGGAGATAGCCCTGCTGCCAATAGGCAAAACCGTTGTCGATAATTAAGAGGGATCTCACCGTGAACAAACTGCTCGCTATTGCGCTAACCTGCCTGCTGCTGGCCAGCTGCGCCAAATCTGTACCCACCGATAAACTGGATTACGTCGGCCAATGGCAAAGCCCGGAAATGTCGCTGCTGATCCTCAAGGACGGCACTATCGCCTATAAGCGCCTGCAGCACGGCGGCAGCACTTCCATCAATGCCGGCATCAAAGAGTTCCAGGGCGATAACTTTGTGGTGGGCATTTTATTTTTCACCACCACCTTTGAAGTTTCGGCAGTACCCCACCAGGTCGACAACCAGTGGAAGATGACCGTCGACGGCGTTGAGCTCACCCGCACCACCCCCTAACCACCCGGCTTCCCACCCCTAGCAATTGCCACGTCTGTTACCAGACGCGGCAATTTCACCTTAAAAATGTAACCGATTACCACACAGGCAATTTTTCAAAATTTATTTTTGCACAGTTAAAACAATAACTTAGTGTTTTATTGGTAAAAGATCACACAAATATTTATTTACATTCAAAACAAATCACCCATAAAATGTAACCGATTACAATAATTTTGGGATACTGCTTCCAGTCACATCCCAACCAGTCACAGGCCTTCACAATTTCAACGCATGGGTGAAGGTCTCTGGAATTAAATAACACCCGGGAGTCGGGTACTTGAGGGAAATCGCAAGTCCGAGTGTGTGTTGTAGCTGGTAGTAATAGCCTGGCTGTTAGTTCACCTACTTGCGCTGGTTTTAATAAATCTAATATCAACTAGCAGGTATTTTATGAAATCCTCCCCCTTTCCCCGCGCGCTCGCGGGTATGGTTATTTTTGGTCTAAGTTGGCAGGCCTCTGCCGCGTGTGATGCCCCCGCCTGGTCGGCCACCACCCAGTACAAGGGCGGCGAATCGGTTATTTACCAAAGCAGCGAGTTTAAAGCGCGCTATTGGATTAACCAGGGCCAGACACCCGATGCGTCCAACCCCTGGGATGCCTGGCAATTTATCCAGGCCTGTGGCGGCAGCACCAGCAGTACTTCGTCCGCGGTTAGCAGCTCAGCAACCAGCAGCGCTATATCCAGCAGCATCAGCTCCACTAGCAGCTCAATTGCCGCTGGCCTGCAATGCAACTGGTACGGCAATACTTACTCTGTGTGCAGTCAAACCACCTCTGGCTGGGGCTGGGAGAACAACCAAAGTTGTATCGCCTACGCTGATTGCGCGGCTCTGGCCTCGCCTTACGGCATTATTGGCGGCACTTCTAGCTCAATCACAAGCAGCTCGGTCGTTAGCAGTTCAATTGCCAGCAGTTCCAGTG
>CBIMZH010000365.1:0-3770 GCA_966248255.1 uncultured Cellvibrio sp. | reverse complement strand
TCAGGACTATGAGCGGGCCGGGCGGCTGCGCGCGATGGCCCAGGGTAAGGTGTTGCCCTATTTGGACATTCCTTTCCAGCACGCCAGCCCAACCATTCTGCGCAAAATGCGCCGCCCAGGTCAGGTGGAAAAAACCTTGGAGCGTATAAAGAACTGGCGCGACCAAGTGCCCAACCTGACTCTACGCTCGACTTTTATTGTGGGTTTCCCTGGTGAAACAGAAGCCGATTTCCAGGAATTACTTGGCTTTATTGAAGAAGCTCAGCTGGATCGCGTGGGTTGCTTCCAGTATTCCCCCGTTGAGGGCGCCAGGGCCAACGAGCTGCCAGATCACGTGGACGAAGACATTAAGCAAGAGCGTTTTGATCGCTTTATGCAGCTGCAACAAAAAATCTCTACTGATCGTTTGAAGCAAAAGGTTGGGCAAACACTGCAAGTACTTATCGATGAGGTTGATGAGGAAGGTGCTATAGGTCGCAGCTTTGCTGATGCGCCTGAGATCGATGGCGCCGTTTACCTGAATGGCGATACAGCTATTAAGCCGGGTGATATGGTGAACGTCAAAATCGAGCATTCAGATGAATATGATCTCTGGGGCTCGCGCGTTTAGCGATTTGCTTGACTGTCAATGTGCAAAAATCCCTCGCCAGTGAAACTCGCGGGGGATTTTTTTATCTCAGGGATATACACTCAAGCTTCGGTTTTTAGGAGTATTTATGTCCGAGGTTATTCATCAGCCAGAACAGCATCGCTTTGTAATAGTGACTCAGGGTATTGAATCTGTGTTGACCTATAGGCTATTCGAGCAAACGGGGCGTCAAGCGATAGATTTCAACAGCACTTATGTGCCGCCTTCACTGCGCGGACATGGCCTTGCAGAAAAGTTAGTGCGCGCCGGGCTGCATTGGGCTAAGGGGCAGGGCTATGTGCTTAATGCCAGCTGTTGGTATGTTGCAAAATTTATACGTTGAGGGAGCAATATGCAGCAGACTAAAGGTTTTACGCTTATCGAGATGATGGTTGTAGTTGCTATTATTGCCATACTCGCACTTATGGCGCTGCCTTCCCCTCAGCCACTTCTTGCGCGGCAACAGGTAAGTGAATCTCTCTCGCTAATTGAAGATTATAAAAAACTCGTTGTGTTCTACTATGCGAGTAGCCATGAACTTTTGCAAAATAATGAGCAGGCAAATATCCCAGCTGCCGACAAGCTATTGGGGAATTATGTCGATCGTATTGAGCTGGCTCAGGGGGCATTTCACTTACACTTTGGCAACAAAGCGGTTGAAAAAATTAAAGGCAAATATTTAAGCGTAAGGCCCATAGTGGTTAATGGCTCGCCCGATTCGCCAATCTCCTGGGTGTGTGGCTTCGCCAAGGTTCCCGATGGTATGAGCGCCAAGGGCGAAAATAAAACCGATGTTGAAATTGGCAATTTGCCACTTGAGTGCCGCATCTAGGGTTAACCGGTTTATAGGGATAATTTGGAATTTTTAGGGGTAAATATGAAAACCTGGTTAGTGTTGTTAGTGGCCGTAGGGCTCTTTTTAAATTGGGATAAAATCCGCGATCAACTTAAACCGCCACCGGATTTTTCTGCGCAACACGCAGAAGGGGTAGTGCTCTATGCCACCAGCTGGTGCGGCTACTGTAAAAAAACTCGCGATTTTTTTAGGGCCCATAATATCGCCTTTGTGGAGTACGATATTGAAAAATCCAGTGAAGGCCGCAATCAGTACGATCAGCTCCATGGAAACGGTATCCCGCTGGTTATGATTCACGGAAACTTGGTGCGCGGCTATGATCCGGCCCAACTGAAAGATCTCTTACAATTGGATTAACAGGCTTGCCCATGATAAAGCTGCATAAAGACACCACCGGAAAGCTTCGTCAACAGCTAACGATAAACGCTCATGCGCTATACGCCGATGTAGATCAAGCCACTGGCGGCGATGACTCAGCCCCAGATCCTCACGACCTGTTTGATTCATCTTTAGCGGCCTGTACGGCAATCACCTTGACCATGTATGCCAAACGGCGAGGCATGGCCCTGGAGTCCATCAATTTGGAACTGGTGCGTGATAATAGCCAGGAAAAAGCAGGCCATTACGGATTAGCGATGCAGATAGAGTTTGTTGGTGCGCTAACTGATTCTGAGCGGGAACAACTGGCCAATATTGTTAGTAAATGCCCAATACACAAACTTATGTCCCATGGCGAAATAGATATTAATACCCAGGTGCTGGGTATGCCGCCGAGCGAAAACTGAGTTTGGCTCAGCGGCATTTTCTTGGTTAATACCAGGCTCTAATGCCAATCACCCACTGGTTCTCACTGGTGGGCTCTTGTGTTAAACGCGCATAGTCAGCGCTAGTACCAAATTTCCTTGCCCAGCTATAGCCCAAGTAGGGGGCAAATTCCCGGGTTATTTCATAGCGCAGCCTCAAGCCGAAATCCGTATCAGCCAATCCCGCACCCTGGCCATACTCGGCTTGATTTTGTCCGTAAAAATTCATCTTAAGCTCTGGGCTAAGTATCAGTTTTTGGCTGAATAATAGCTCGTACTCAAGGTTGATGCGCAAGGCTGCTGCACCTGATTCACCTAAAAAGAGCGCTGCATCCAAGTCAAAATAATAGGGCGCTAAACCTTTAATGCCCAGAACCCCCCAGGTTTGTTGCGGAGATGGTTTTAAGTCCTGGCGCAAGCCCAGCTGCAAATCCCAAAAGGGCGCTATAGCGCGACTGTATAGTGCCTGGATTTCCGCTTCGCTGGTGTCCCCCGCCTGCCTTTGCACATCGAATTTTAGCCATAGTTTATTTAGGTCCTTGCCGAGCCAGGCTTCGCCCTCGGCAACTGTGGTTTGATCCGCATCATCACTTGTACTACTGCTACGCCACTCAAACTGTTCAAGTAAAAGTTTAGTTAATAGGGGATCATCACTTTCGTGAGCATAACCAAAGGGTGCATAGGTCAAGGCTGGCAACAGTAAAATTGAGAGTATTTTGTTCATGATTTTCTCCTGCCTACTTATACAACACGCACTTCGCGCATCATTCCCATCATGTGATAGAGCAAATGACAGTGATAGGCCCAGCGGCCTTTTGCATCTGCTGTTACCAGATAGCTAATGCGCTTACCTGGCTGCACCAAGACCGTATGCTTGCGCGGAATATAATTCGGGTCGCCAGTTTCCAATTCGCTCCACATGCCATGTAAATGTATGGGGTGAGTCATCATGGTGTCGTTCACCAAAATAATTCTCACTCTTTCGCCGTAACTCAGTTGCAAAGGCTCTGCATCTGCATAACTGATACCATCAAAAGACCACATATAGCGCTGCATATTACCTGTGAGATGCAACTCAATTTCCCTGCTCGGTTGGCGTTTGTCCTGTGTAGGTTCAAGGCTGCGTAAATCGGCGTAGGTTAAAACTTTGCGGCCAAATTGATGTTGGTGGTGGCGCAGGCCAATGCCCGGGTCACTTAAGCCGCTGGCAGGCATTTGCGCATGGCTATCCACATGGGGGCCGTATTCACTTTTACTGTGATTGATTGCAGATAGCGGCGCAAAGTTGCTGCCAAAGCCTGCCTTAGCGAGCTCGGATTGGGGCGTGTGAGGATTGTGAGATTGGTGAGCCTGAGGTGACATATCCATGTTGTGATCCATAGGCGTGCTGTGGTCCATAGACATGCTGTTATCCATAGTCATGTCGTGATCCATAGTCATGTCGTGATCCATGGCAGACATATTGTGAGCGCTGTGATCCATA
>CBIMZH010000364.1:0-3775 GCA_966248255.1 uncultured Cellvibrio sp. | reverse complement strand
CGCCACCTTAGAGCCAGCCGCCCCGTTTACTCCACCCTGGCAGGCTTTGTCGAGGCGGGTGAAACCGTTGAGCAGTGTGTGCACCGCGAAGTAAAGGAAGAGGTCGGCGTGACCCTGGCAAAGTTGGAGTATGTGAAAAGCCAGTCATGGCCCTTTCCTGGGCAATTAATGCTGGGCTTCATTGCTGACTATGCATCTGGCGAAATAACCATTGATCCCCAGGAGCTGGTGGATGCCCAATGGTTTTCACCTGAAGCACTACCCGAGATCCCATCGCCCGGGAGTGTGGCTGGCCAACTTATCAGCGCACACCTGGCCTCATGTGGTTTAGGCCAATAACAAACTTGTGTATTCGCATTAACAACTCAACGATCAACAAGATAACAAGTGAGTAGGGAATTATGTTGTTTACTCTATTAGCCGTGATAATTGCATTAGTAGCCGCCTGGTTGGCTTATAAAGCATTGAAGTTACTGGTTGTAAACGAATGGGTAATTGGCTTTGTGCGTGGTCTTTGGGGCCTGGTTCTGCTCGGCGCTGCTTCAGTGATCGTCATGCTGGCACTGGATATTTACTCTTATAAAGAGGTGATGTTCGAGGAGCCGATTGCCACCCTCAGTTTCGACAGGATCGACAATCAATTGTTTGAAGCCGTGCTGGTTACCAAAGATGGTGGTCAAAAGCGATTTGAAGTGCGCGGTGATCAATGGCAGCTGGACGCACGGATTATTAAGTGGAGCGGGAGCCTGGCCAAATTGGGTTTGCGCCCGGCATACCGGCTGGAGCGCTTGAGTGGGCGCTACTTTGATATTGAACAGGAAACCTCCGCCAAGCGCACCGCCCATCAATTGGGCGAAAGCCAGCTGGGCTTGGATGCCTGGTCGTTATTTTACAAACACCCGGACTGGCTGCCCGCAGTAGATGCCAGCTACGGTTCGGCCACCTATCTTCCTATAAAAGACAAGGCGATTTTTGAAGTGAGCCTCACCGCCACAGGGTTGATAGCGCGCCCTAAAAATGCAGCAGCACAAGAGGCTGTAGACACGTTAAACTAGCGGGCTTTTCACTTTTGGGTTAAGTGACGTTTTGGTACTTGGAGTTATATCTTTGGAATTTCTAACGAATTACGGACTTTTTTTAGCTAAAGCACTGACTTTGGTTGTGGCCATTTTGGTCGTTATAGGTGTTGCCTTGTCGCTGGGGGGCAGAAATAAGCGCTCGGAAAAAGGGCAGATAGAGATCAACCGTTTAAACGATAAGTTCACCGACTATCGTGAAAATCTGCGTGCAATGCTGCTCGACGAAGAGGCGTATAAAGCTGAGGAAAAGGCCGAGAAAAAGCGCCTTAAACAAGAGCAGAGTGATAAAAAGAAAAAAGCCAAACAAAAATCAGACGATGCCAATGGCCAAACAACAGAGCCAGAGAAAAAGCGTGTATTTGTTTTGAACTTTGTTGGCGATATAAAAGCCAGTGCCTGTGACTCGCTGCGTGAGGAGATAACTGCGGTATTAACCATGGCGCGCACCAGTGATGAAATTGTGGTCAAAGTGGAAAGCGGCGGCGGCATGGTGCACAGCTATGGTTTGGCCTCTAGTCAATTGACGCGCATTACCAACAAGTCCATCCCTTTGACTGTGTGTGTCGATAAGGTTGCCGCCAGCGGCGGCTATATGATGGCCTGCGTTGCCAATAAAATTGTTGCAGCGCCCTTTGCCATACTCGGTTCAATTGGTGTTTTGGCGCAGTTGCCGAACTTCCATCGCCTGTTAAAAAAGAATGACATAGATTTTGAAATGTTCACTGCGGGCGAATACAAGCGCACTGTGACTATGTTTGGTGAAAATACTGAAAAAGGTCGAGCCAAATTTGTCGAAGAACTTGAAGACACGCATATCCTTTTTAAAGATTTTGTCAGCGAGCATCGCCCACAGGTGGATATCGCTCAGGTGGCGACCGGGGAAGTGTGGTTTGGCAAGCGCGCGCTTGATGTAAAATTGATAGACGATTTACAAACCAGCGATGAGTATCTGTTTGCCCAGGCTGAAGCCGCTGATATTTTTGAAGTGAGCTTTACACACAAAAAGACCCTGCCCGAAAAGCTCGGCTTCGCTGCTCAAGGGGCAGTGGATCGTCTGCTGATGACCTGGTGGGAGCGAATGAATCTCAGCCGTTGGTTTTAATACATTCGCACCGGCACAATTACAACAACGGCGCCTAGGGGCGCCGTTGTTGTTTAAAAATATTCGAATGGTTTGGAGGTAAATATGTTTTCCAAATTGGTCTTGCCAACAGCGTCCCAGGCATTGCGCGGAAGAGCCACACCTATGGCTGTGGAGCCAATTCACGCGGTAAAGCAGGTGGCGATCACGCCGCCATTTCCCGAGGGCTATGAGCAAATAGTGTTTGGTCTGGGCTGTTTTTGGGGGGCGGAACGGCGCCTTTGGCAACAACCAGGCGTTTACGTAACGGCCGTTGGCTACTCGGCGGGTATTACACCCAACCCAACCTATGAAGAGGTTTGCACTGGGCTGACCGGTCACAATGAGGTGGTGTTGGTGGTGTTTGATCCTCAGCAGACTTCGCTTGCGCAACTGCTAAAAATTTTTTGGGAAGCACACAATCCGACTCAAGGATTAGGTTGCCTTAAACTACATTAACCATGTTAACTCTGTTGCTAAATCACGCTTTCTACGTACCTCAATTTCAAGCACCACATCTACATAAACGTTTGAAGTTTGGTTCGATTGCAGCGCAAGATACCAGCTTTCAGAGGGATTAGCTTGGTCTATAAACCGAATTTATACGAAATCTGCATAGGAGAGGGGTAATGGCGGTTGAAAAGGTAGTGCTTGGAGGGGGGTGCTTTTGGTGCGTTGAATCAGTTTTCAGCGACATCATCGGTATTTATTCTGTTACGTCTGGATATGCTGGTGGGCACGACGGGAATCCTACCTATGAGCGGATCTGTACCGGGACAACGGGTCATGCCGAGGTAGTAGAAATCGAATACGATTCTTCGATTATTGATTTGACAGAGCTATTAAAGATATTTTTTACGATTCATGATCCGACCACGTTGAATCAACAAGGAAACGATGTGGGAACTCAATATCGATCAGTAATTTTTTATAAAAATGATCACGAGCTGCAAATTGCAGAAGCGCTAATTGCTGAACTTAAAGCGCAAAAAATATTTCAAAGTGAAATTGTAACTAGCATGGAGAAACTAGAAATATTTTTTCCGGCTGAAGAGTACCACCAGAATTATTTCAAGAAAAACCCTTCAAACCTTTACTGCCAATATTCAATTCCACCTAAAAGAAAGAAAATTATTGAACAGTTTTCTAAATATTTAAAATAATTAGGTTATTTTTCAGGTTTATCGAAAGATCTAATTAATATTTCCAATCCAGCATGTGGATCAACTCCGAGGGCATTGCAATACTCGATGAACTCAAACACTTCTACTTTGCGACTGCCATCTTCTATCTTTCCGAGTATAGAGTGAGATACATCAAGCTTTTCGGCTAACGTGCGGATGGTATACCCCGCATTGAGTCTTTGGCTTTTCAGCCACGAACGTAAGACGGAGTAATTTTGAGAGTTTCGAGATAATCGCATTGTCTCGATTGTAGAGACTAAGTGCATTGTCTCGAAATTCGAGACAATGCACTACTTGCGCAATTTTTCAGAGGGGTTTAAAAATGTTTCAAACAACGAAAGGAATGTACATTCCGGTACCTAACAGCTCCCTAGGGGATGAGTTTCAAAACT
>CBIMZH010000363.1:0-3779 GCA_966248255.1 uncultured Cellvibrio sp. | reverse complement strand
CTTTGAGCCGGGTCAGGTTCGTTTTGATGCAGCTGGCCATAAGATTGTTTCTTACGGTACTTCCAGCTATGGCTACGATGTGCGCTGTGCTGACGAGTTTAAAATCTTTACCAATGTGCACTCCACGGTTGTAGACCCCAAAAACTTCGATGAAAAAAGTTTTGTGGATATTAAGAGTGACGTTTGCATTATTCCGCCAAACTCATTTGCCTTGGCGCGTACTGTTGAGTACTTCCGTATTCCGCGAAATATACTCACTGTGTGCCTGGGCAAGTCCACCTATGCGCGCTGCGGCATTATCGTAAATGTCACGCCTTTGGAGCCCGAATGGGAGGGGCATGTGACTCTGGAGTTTTCCAACACTACACCGCTGCCGGCAAAAATATATGCCAACGAAGGTGTGGCGCAAATGTTGTTTTTTGAGTCCGATGAAGTCTGTGATACTTCCTATCGCGATCGCGGTGGCAAATATCAGGGGCAGCGCGGCGTAACCCTACCCAGAACCTGATTGGCAATGGGGGAGGTTGTTAAATTCCGAAAGCCTAGTCCTTTTGAAAAGCACAAAGGCAAAACCCTGTGTCGCAGTGGCTTTCATAAGTGGCAGGTGGTTAAGGAAAAGCAGTTTGATGTTAAGCAGGGTAAGTTGGTGACTATTTTTGAATGTGCTCGTTGTGGCGAGCGCAAAGTGGAAAGCCTCTAGCTCTGAATTAATAACTTGGTTGAAATAAAAAAGGCTCCCTGGGGAGCCTTTTTTATGCTTGCCAATTAGTGATGGCAACCAGCGCTGTGCACATGGCCGTGGCTAAGTTCATCTTCGGTCGCGGCACGTACTTCGGTGATTTCTACATCGAAGTTAAGGTCCACACCAGCCAGTGGGTGGTTGCCGTCGATGGTAACCTGGTCGCCATCAACTTTGGTCACGGTCACAACCTGAAGGCCGTGTTCGGTTTCAGCGTGAAACTCCATGCCGACTTCAATTTGATCAATGCCGGAAAACATTGAAGAGGGCAGTTCCTGAATCAGGTCATCATTGCGCAGGCCGTAGGCTTGAGCTGCAGGTACAGCTACCTGCAGCTTATCGCCCACTTGTTTGCCAGCCAGAGCTTCTTCCAGGCCGGGAATAATGTTGCTCGCGCCGTGCAGGTAAGACAGTGGATCCTGGCCTTCTGATGAGTCAAGTACCTTGCCGGTGCCGTCGGTCAGGGTGTAGTGAAAGCTGGCTACGCAATTTTCAGAGATGTTCATAATAAACCTAGTTGCTTTGAGTGAATTTAGCATCTCGTAAGATGCGCGTATGGCCAGAGGGCCGTTAAAAGTGCTCGATCGGTTTGTTGTCGAGGCTGGCTTTAGTTATGTCCAGCGTATAGGTATCACCTTTTTCTTCCTGTTGGAGACGCACTAAAAGATATTCCCAATCTTTGGCGAGCCAGGCGTAGGTGATACGGTCATCGTTTTTGCGGCTGCGCTCTACCTTTATGGTATTTACCTTGCCTAGCGGCGTGTCTAAAACTTCCTCACCCACTTTGGAGAATTGGTATTCCTTGAGTAAACCGCCGTCGGCGATTTGGTAGCTTATCTGCTCTTTTCCGCGTAAAAAGTCCTGTTGTAACTGCAGTTGGTAGCTGAGTTTGTCCTGTACCTTTTGTTTGATGTCCATGGTCCAGGTTGTCTTTTCAACATTGTTTGTTACTAATTTTTTTGACCAATCAAATTGCAGGTCGGCATCGCGATTTTTGCCCAAGCCGCGGCGCTTGTAGACGTAGTGCTTGGGCACAACCGTTGCCTGCTTTGCGTCCCAGCTAAACTCGCTGGTCTCAGCGATATAGCCCAGTATGGAGTCAAAGCGAAACAGCAGCTGATAGTTGTTGTTGTCTGATTTTGTCAGTTTATTGGTGACCAGAATGTTAAAGCCAAGAAGTTTGGTTTTGTATTGGTTTTCAAACGTCTTGGGCGCACCTTCGGCGTTAACATTCAGGCAGCAACTAATTAAAACTAAAGCCAAAACACAGCGAACGAAACCCATAGCTAATCCTATTTATTTTTCTGTCGCATCAATAAAAAAACCTGATGCGGGTAAGGCTTGGTTGTCTAACCAGCTTTTGCCGTCGCGCATTTCCAGCTTGCCTTGAGCAAACCACTTTACCGCTAAAGGGTAAATAACATGCTCCTGGCGCTGCACACGTTTGGCTAATAAGCCCGCATCATCGCCAGCGAGTATAGGGACTTGAGCCTGAACAACAGCTGGCCCACCATCCAGTTCGGCGGTGACGAAATGGACGGTAACACCGTGGTGGCTTTCGCCTGCCTCTATGGCGCGCTGGTGAGTGTGCAGGCCTTGAAACTTGGGTAACAGTGAGGGGTGGATGTTTAACATGCGCCCCAGATAATGCTGGGTAAACTCGGGGGTGAGTATGCGCATAAAGCCAGCAAGCACCACCAGTCCCGGAGTATAGGCATCTATTGCATTCATCAGTGCGCTATCAAAGGCTTCGCGCGAGGCGTAGCCTTTGTGGTCCAGTACCAGGGTTGGGATGCCTGCTTTGGCTGCGCGCACCAGGCCTTGAACCTCTGGACGGTTGCTGATGACGGCTGCTATCTCAATTGGCAGATCGCCGCTGGCGCGCTGGTCGATCAGGGCTTGCAGGTTGCTGCCACTACCCGAAATTAGGACTACAACCCGCAGAGGGGCTTGATTTACGGGTGGTTTTACCTCGGTCATCGCTTAGAGCCCTTGCAGTTCAACCTGGTGCTCGTCGCCTTCGGCCTTGGCGATATGGCCGATAACAAAGGCTTGTTCGCCCATGTCCTTCAGCAGTTGCAGTGCCTGATCTTTTGCGTCTGCAGGTACTGCGATCACCATACCTACGCCACAGTTAAAGGTGCGGTACATTTCGCGAATCTGTACGTTGCCTGCCTGTTGCAGCCATTGAAAGGCTGGTGGGAAGGTCCAGGATTGGGTGTCGATAACGGCTTTGCAGTTCTCGGGGATTACGCGAGGAATATTTTCCGTCAGGCCGCCGCCGGTGATGTGCGCCAGGGCATTAACCTTGGACTCTTTAATGAGTTTGAGCACGGTTTTGACATAGATGCGAGTGGGTTCCATCAGTGCATCGGCCAGTGGGCGACCGCCGCAATCCTGATTGAGGTCAGCTTTGCTGACTTCAATGATTTTGCGAATCAGTGAGTAGCCATTGGAGTGAGGGCCGCTTGAGGGGAGAGCCAAAAGGGCGTCGCCTTCCTTAACTTTGCTGCCATCGATAATCTCGGATTTTTCAACCACACCTACGCAGAAGCCCGCCAGGTCATAGTCTTCGCCTTCGTACATGCCGGGCATTTCCGCGGTTTCGCCGCCCACCAGGGCGCAGCCAGCTTGCTCACAACCGTCGCCAATGCCGGCAACTACCGCCGCGGCAACATCGACGTTGAGTTTGCCGGTGGCGTAATAATCGAGGAAAAACAGTGGCTCGGCGCCGGTAACCACCAGGTCGTTAACGCACATGGCGACCAGGTCTACACCTATGGTGTCGTGTTTTTGCAGGTTCATTGCCAGGCGCAGCTTGGTGCCTACACCGTCGGTGCCGGATACCAGAACCGGTTGGCGATAACCTTCGGGGACTTCACACAGGGCTGCGAAGCCGCCCAGACCGGCCATTACCTCGGGGCGGCGGGTGCGCTTGGCGACGCTTTTGATACGCTCAACCAGGGCATCGCCCGCATCTATATCTACGCCAGCATCTTTATAGCTCAGAGAGGGAGTGGGGTTTTGGTTTTCGCTCATG
>CBIMZH010000362.1:0-3795 GCA_966248255.1 uncultured Cellvibrio sp. | reverse complement strand
CCAATATTGTCGGTACCTATCAGTTACTCGAAGCCAGCCGCGAATACTGGCGAAATCTGCCGGAAGCACGAAAAGCGGGCTTCCGCTTTCACCATATTTCCACCGACGAAGTCTACGGCGACCTGGAAGGGCCAGAAGATCTGTTCACCGAGACAACCCCCTATGCTCCCAGCTCGCCCTATTCGGCAAGTAAGGCCAGCTCAGATCATTTAGTGCGCGCCTGGCGCCGCACCTATGGTCTCCCCACGCTGGTCACCAACTGCTCTAATAATTATGGTCCTTTTCATTTTCCCGAAAAATTAATCCCGCTAGTTATTCTAAATGCGCTGGAAGGTAAACCATTACCCATTTACGGCAAGGGCAATCAAATCCGCGACTGGCTTTATGTCGAGGATCACGCGCGCGCGCTTTACAAAGTTGTGACTCAAGGTGCAATTGGCGAAACCTACAACATTGGCGGCCACAACGAAAAACAAAACATTGACGTTGTATTAAAAATTTGCGAACTGCTGGATGAACTGCGCCCGCTTGCGAAGACAAGCCTGGCAATCCAAAAACATAAAGAGTTAATTACCTTTGTAGCAGATCGACCCGGACACGATGTTCGCTACGCAATCGACGCCAGCAAAATTCAGCGCGAACTGGGCTGGCAACCTGAAGAGACATTTGAGTCAGGCATTCGCAAAACCGTTGAGTGGTATCTCGCCAACCTAACCTGGGCACAGCGAGTTCAGGACGGCAGCTACCAACGCGAACGTCTGGGCCAACACCAGTAACAGGGACATTTAATGAAAGGCATAATCCTCGCTGGCGGCAGCGGCACAAGGCTTCACCCAATCACCAAGGGCGTATCCAAGCAATTACTGCCTATTTACGATAAGCCAATGATCTATTACCCGCTCTCAGTACTCATGTTGGCGGGCATTCGCGACATTCTCATCATCACCACCCCAGAAGATGGACCGAGCTTTAAACGATTGCTGGGCAATGGCTCCCAATACGGCATAAATCTCAACTACGCAGAGCAACCCAGCCCCGACGGCCTCGCGCAAGCCTTTATCATTGGCGAGCACTTTATCGGTTCAGACAATGTCTGCCTGGTATTGGGCGACAACATCTATTATGGCCACGGCCTGACGCAACATCTGGCTAACGCCGTGAATCGCACCCGAGGTGCCACCGTTTTCGGCTATCACGTGCAGGACCCAGAGCGCTTTGGCGTGGTCGAATTCGATGCGCAAATGCGCGCAATTTCCATCGAAGAAAAGCCACAAAAGCCAAAGTCCAATTACGCAGTCACCGGTCTATATTTTTACGATAACGACGTTATAGACATTGCAAAAAGCATCCGCCCATCCGCACGTGGTGAACTGGAAATTACCAGTGTCAACAATGCCTACCTGGAGCGCGGTGACCTCTGTGTAGAGCTACTGGGGCGCGGCTACGCCTGGCTGGACACAGGCACCCATGACAGTCTGTTAGAAGCCGGGCACTTTGTCCAAACCATCGAACACCGCCAAGGTCTTAAAGTCGCCTGCCTGGAAGAAATCGCCTTCTCTAAAAAATGGATCAGTAAAGATCAACTTATCCAGGAAGCTAAAGCATTAAATAAAACCGGTTATGGCCAGTACTTGCTGAAATTGGCGGAGCAAAGCAAGTCATGAGAATTCTCGTGACTGGTGCCAATGGTCAGGTCGGCCACTGCCTAAGCCAAACCTTAATGCAACAGGGTATTACTCACCTGGCACTTACGCGCAACCAGCTGGATATAAGTAATGCCCAAGCAGTAAGTGAAACAATTGACACTTACCAGCCAGATATAGTCATAAATGCTGCCGCCTATACGGCCGTTGATAAAGCCGAATCTGATGGCGAACGAGCTTTTGCGATCAATCGCGATGGCGCCGCAAATCTCGCTACCGCCTGCGCAAAAGTCGACGCGGCAATTTTTCACATTTCAACGGATTATGTCTTTTCTGGCACTCTCGACCGGGCATATCGCGAGGAGGATCCGACAGCGCCGCAAGGTGTATATGGCCAAAGCAAGCTCGAAGGCGAGCTCGCTATTGCCAGCATCAATCAGAAACATATTATTCTGCGTACAGCCTGGGTATTTGGCGAACACGGCAATAACTTTGTAAAAACCATGTTACGCCTGGGGCAAGAGCGAGATCACTTGCGCGTAGTCGCAGATCAAATGGGCGGCCCTACTTATTCTGGCGATATAAGTTCAGCGCTCATCGCAATAGCATCCGAATATGCAAGCAAAGGCGAGCTGGCCTGGGGAACCTATCACTATTCAGGTTTTCCGCACTGCAGCTGGCATGACTTTGCCTGCGAGATTTTCGCCTGCGCCACTCAGCAAAAGTTGTACGCCAAATCCGTCCCAACAGTCAGCGCCATTGCTACTGCAGACTACCCGACACCGGCCAAACGCCCCGCCAACTCGCGCCTCGACTGCAGTAGAATTCAACAAACATTTGGCATTCAACCAAGTAATTGGCAACAGGCACTGGAAAACCTTGCCCAGTACACGAGTTAACCCAGGAAAGTAATAGAAACCTCTATTCCGGACGTAAAAATCTTCGAACCCAACGTATTTGGCGACGAGCGCGGTTTTTTCTTTGAAAGTTTTAATCAAAAAATCTTTGAAGAGGCGACGGGGTACAAGGCTGAGTTTGTCCAGGACAATCATTCTAAATCCAGCCGGGGAGTACTTCGGGGCCTGCATTACCAATTACCACCTATGGCCCAGGGCAAGCTCGTCCGGGTAGCGCAAGGTGAAGTGTTTGATGTGGCAGTAGACATACGTCGATCCTCGCCAACTTTCGGACAATGGGTTGGCGTTCACCTCTCCGCCGAAAATAAGCGGCAATTGTGGATACCGGAAGGTTTTGCGCACGGTTTTTTGACACTGAGTGAAACTGCAGAATTTCTTTATAAAACCACAAACTACTATTCACCAAAACAGGAAGCATCCATTCACTGGAGCGACTCCCAACTAAAAATTGATTGGCCCAAATGCCAAGCAGGAAACGGCATCAAAGTGTCGGATAAAGACCAACATGCACCAGTGTTTGCCGATGCCATTTACTTCGATTAATGGAAAATTTGTATTTTGAAAACCTTGAACTACTTAAAGCTCATAGATGTCGGCGCGCGAATGACCCTTAAGGCCGAGGCATCACGCTTTTACCTAAGTTTCTTTTGGTGGGTATTGGAGCCGCTATTCGTTGTACTTGGTTTTTACTTGGTATTTAACGTCTTACTCGCTCGCGGACAACAGGACTATCTGCTGTTTTTACTCTGCGCCAAGATACCCTTTATGTGGTTCTCCAAAACCGTAACAGTCGCATCTAACAGCATACTTCAACAAAAAGGTATCATCAGCCAAATTAATATTCCCAAAGCCATTTTTCCATATGCTGCCATTCAAGTGTCTTTATACAAAGAGGCTCCTGTTTTTATTTTACTGTTATTGGCCAGTGTATTTTTTGGTTACCTGCCCACAACAGAATGGTTTTGGTTAATACCACTAATATTATTGGAATACCTGATAATTGTAGGGATCAGCCTGCTTGCCGCATTGGTAATATGTTACGTTGAGGATGTGCGAATGCTAATAAATATGGGCATGATGCTGCTCATGTTCACCAGTGGCATTTTTTTTGACGTATCTGAACTCAGTCCCAAAATGGGGCACTATCTGCTTACTTACAATCCCATCGCGTTTCTATGCGACAGCTTTCGCAATGTGATCATGGGCAAGCAATTGTTTAGCCTAAGTCATTTTAC
>CBIMZH010000361.1:0-3796 GCA_966248255.1 uncultured Cellvibrio sp. | reverse complement strand
ACCGAGCGCCTGGGTTTTACCGGGCGTGGAGAGGGTATTGCCTGTCAGGCAGCAGTCTTGCTTGAATCTATTTAAATAATGATCTGCTATGAGTGAAAAAGTATTTTCTTTAAGTTTTCCCCATGCCAATGGCCTACCTGAAGCCTCGGCAATATTTCGCCAGCAGCCGGAAGATTTCCAGGTTGACGAGGATTTAGGTTTTTTGCCTAGCGGCGAAGGGGAGCATGTTTTTCTGCATATTTGTAAAAAGGGTGAAAATACCGCCTGGGTTGCTGAACAGATCGCGCGTCTGGCAAAAGTAAAACTCATGGATGTTGGTTTTTGTGGTCGTAAAGATCGACACGCAGTAACCTTGCAGTGGTTTAGTGTTTATCTTCCTCTTAAAAAGGGTGAATTGGAGCCGGACTGGTCCCAACTTAACTCTCAATCTGTCAGCCTGTTAAGTGTCTCTCGCCATCAAACTAAATTGCGTAAAGGTGAGCATAAATCGAATTTTTTTGTTATTCGCCTGCGCGACGTACAGACAGAAAATCGCTCAGTTTTGACGCAGCGTATTGAGCATGTTTTTGCTAGTGGTGTGCCCAACTATTTTGGGGAGCAGCGCTTTGGCCGCGGCGGCAATAATTTGCAAGAAGCCCATCAGTTATTAATTGACGGTCGGCGTTACAAAGACAGGCAGAAGCAAGGTTTGATTCTCTCTGCTGCGCGCTCTTATTTGTTTAATCTGGTTTTGGCTGAGCGGGTAAGTTCTGCCAATTGGTGTCAGGTTTTAGATGGAGAGCCAGAGTCTGCCTCTAGCGGCCCGCTTTGGGGTAGGGGGAGGTCTCTCGCGCAGGGAGATTTACTTGAGCTTGAGTCGAGTGTGCTTGAACCCTGGCAGGATTGGTGCTTGGCGCTAGAGCATATGGGCTTGAAACAGGAGCGGCGCCCACTAAGGTTACAGCTAGACTCAGCTGCCTACAGGTGGGTTGAAGATCGGCATCTGGAATTGAGCTTCCGTTTAGATGCTGGCGCTTTTGCAACGTCTGTTTTGGCTGAGTTGGTGCATTTACTAGACCCCCAAGCTCTTGTTCCGGCAGATGCTGATTAGATTCTTATCAGTAGCCCCTTCGAAAAATTGATTAATATTTGTGCCTTTTTGCGCGCCTGACTTCTTCTTGGGCTGTGGTATAGTTCGCCGTTTGATGTGATTTAAGTAGTTGCTGGGAGAGGCAGAAATAATGACAACACTACAGCTTCAAGGGGTAGGAATGACCTCTTTGCGCACTCGTGAGCGATTGATGCAGCGCCTGCGAGAGCAAGGCATCTCGAATTTGCGCGTTCTGGATGTGATGCTTAACACTCCCCGCCATATTTTTCTTGATGAAGCGCTAGCCCATAGAGCTTATGAAGATACCGCTTTACCAATTGGCCATGGTCAGACTCTTTCCCAACCTTATATTGTTGCGCGCATGACTGAAATCTTACTTGGCGCGGCAGGAAACCCGCAGAAAGTACTTGAGGTAGGGACAGGCTCAGGTTATCAAACTAGCATTTTGGCTCAGTTGGTGCCGCAGGTTTACAGTGTAGAGCGAATTAAACCCTTGCAGGATAAGGCGCGTGAGCGATTGCGTCAGATTGGCCTGCGTAACGTCCAATTGCGTCATGCGGATGGTGGCTTTGGGTGGCCAGAAGCTGGACCTTATGATGCCATTCTGAGTACGGCTGCACCTATGTCTGTGCCTGATGAATTGTTAAAGCAGTTGGCTCCAGGCGGCGTGTTGGTGATTCCTGTGGGTGGGCGTGAACAACAGCTTCAGCTTATTATTCGCGATGCCGAGAATGATAAGTTTATTACTCAGGTGTTGGAACCGGTCAAATTTGGTCCCTTTTTATCTGGTACCACACGTTAGTCGCACTGGAGCATGAGGTTTCGAGTAAGTCTCTACCCCTGTAACCTCATCTCCTTTGGCTTTGTATTGGGCCAGGTTTTGGGGGCTGTTGAGGGGTTTTCTTATGGTAAATTTAGATAGATTTTCAATAAAATTTGCTTGTTGATAATAAAATGGAATAAATGTGAGCAAAAAAAGGTCTATAACCTTATTGAAATTCACTTTCATTTGCACTGCATTAGCAAGGTCAATTACCCCTTTTTTGTTCAAAATATTGATCGCATTTTGTGTGGTGTCTTGTGCTTCAGTTCCTCCGGCGGCGGTAAGAGATGAGTCTCGTGGGGCTGGGCGAATTCCTAATACCTACAGGGTTATACCCGGCGATACACTCTTCTCCATTGCTTGGAGATATGGTCTTAAATACGAAGAATTGGCAAAATTCAACCATATATCCCCGCCTTACCTTATCAAGCCTTCACAATTAATCAGGTTGGATATTGGCTCTGGTAAGTACAATTCTTCAGTTTCCAAGCCTGCAAAAACAACAAGCTCACCCATAAAAAGTAGAAATATCGCTTCCGGAAAAGTATCAGCTAGTAAAAATAATAAAACACCTGTAGGTAAGTATTCCGGTTCGGTAACTGCCGCGACACAGGGGGTGGTTTGGTATTGGCCATCTAAAGGAGGGGTCATTGCTCGATTTCAGAGTAATAACGGCCTGAATAAAGGAGTTGATATTGGCGGAATTTTGGGAGAGCCTGTGCTGGCAGCGGCTTCAGGGCGGGTTGTTTATGCTGGCAGCGGCTTGCGAGGGTACGGCAAATTGCTAATTATAAAACACAGCGAAACCTTCCTGAGTGCTTACGCTCACAACAATCAATTGTTGGTAAAAGAAGGTGATCTGGTTAAAGCTGGGCAGCGAATTGCCGATATGGGTTCGAGTGGTGCTGATAGGGTAAAACTGCACTTTGAAATTCGGCGGGAGGGAACACCAGTAGATCCACTGGTGTATTTGCCGAAAAAATAAGGTGATTTTTATTCTGGGTTCCGGGGTGTCCCAGGGCCAATTTGAGTTGCGAGTACTGCTTGGGCATGCTAGGTGACTTGAAGTTACAAAGCCAGCCGGTTAAAAAAATATTGATATAAGGGGCTGAAAAATGACTTTACAAAATAGGGATTCAACCACCTTCGAGAATGAAGATGTATTTCTCATGCAGGAATTGGAGTCTGATGACACAGAAGTGCTTTTAGCTGAAGAAAATGAAACTCCCCCCAAGCGTAACAATCCAATCACCTCAGAACGATTTATCGACGATAAATTTTCCAAAACTCTTGATGCTACCCAGATTTATTTAAATGAAATTGGCTTTTCGCCCTTATTAAGTGCTGAAGAAGAAGTTTTCTTTGCTCGCAAAGCACTTAAGGGTGAGGAGGCTGCCCGCAAACGCATGATTGAAAGTAACTTGCGTCTGGTGGTGAAAATATCTCGAAGATATGTAAATCGCGGTTTGGCGTTGCTTGATTTAATTGAGGAAGGCAACCTCGGCCTGATTCGCGCCGTTGAGAAGTTTGATCCAGAGCGCGGCTTTAGGTTTTCAACTTACGCCACTTGGTGGATTCGCCAGACTATTGAGCGAGCCATCATGAATCAGACGCGCACTATTCGCCTGCCTATTCATGTTGTAAAAGAGCTCAATGTCTATTTGCGTGCAGCGCGTGAGCTGTCGCAAAAATTGGATCATGAGCCAACACCTGAAGAAATTGCCAATCTTCTTGAGAAGCCCGTTGAAGATGTAGAGCATATGCTCAGCCTTAACGAGCGGGTGACCTCGATTGATGCACCTATAGGGTTATCCTCGGATCGCACTGTTGCGGATACCATTGCTGACACCCACGTATCTGATCCAGCTGCGCTGCTGCAGGAC
>CBIMZH010000360.1:0-3799 GCA_966248255.1 uncultured Cellvibrio sp. | reverse complement strand
GTCGCGGACGCAGACTTGAGCAGGCGTGCACAGAGCACCGGTGTAAGACTGATAGCCACCAGCGCCGATAGCGCCATGGCCGATACCAAGGTGATAGAAAACTGGCGATAAATTACGCCGACAGAACCGGCGAAAAAGGCCATGGGCAAAAACACTGCCCCTAGAACCAAAGCAATACCCACCAGCGCCGGTGTAATCTCCGCCATGGACTGGCGGGTCGCTGCGTCCGCATCCAAGCCCTGTTCACGCATAATCCGCTCGACGTTCTCCACCACCACTATGGAGTCGTCAACCAGTAGACCTATGGCCAATACCAGGCCGAACAGAGTCAGGGTATTGAGCGAATAGCCAGCCAGGGCCAGTATCGCAAAGCTGCCGAGTAGCACTACTGGCAAGGTGATACTCGGTATCAGGGTTGCACGCCAGTTGCGTAGAAAGGCAAACATCACCAGCACCACCAGCAGCATTGCCTCCACTAGAGTCTGCAGTACTGCCCCTATAGAGCGCTTCACAAAACGAGAAGCATCCTCAGGATAGATAATGCTCATCCCAGCGGGAAAACTGGGCGCCAATCGGTCGATTTGTTCCCGTACCGCCTGGGCTGTAGCCAGGGCATTGGCGCCAGGCGCCAACATAATAGCGAGCCCCGAGGCAGGCTTGCCGTTCAAACGCGAACTGCTGGAGTAATCCTCACTGCCAATTTCCACCCTGGCCACATCTCCCAGGTGAACCAAGGCGCCGTCGGGCGAGGTTTTTAGCAGTATGCGACGAAATTCCTCTGGGGTTTGCAAGCGCGACAAGGCGGTGACGCTGAGGCTGAGCTGCTGCTTATCCGCTGACGGTCGCGCCCCCAGCTCACCCAGGGGCAGCTCGGTGTTTTGTGCCTCTATAGCACGAATAACATCGCTCGGTTCCAGGTTAAACGCCGCCAGTTTTTGTGGTTCGAGCCATATCCGCATGGCATAGGGTGAGCCAAAGGGGCGCACCACCCCTACCCCCGGTACCCGACTGATGGGATCGAGGATTTCTGTGTTTATCCAGTCGGCGATATCAGCATCACTAAGCCTGCTGGTCTGGTCATAAAACACCGCCACCATTAAAAAGCTGTTTTGCAGGCTGGACACACTGATTCCCGCCTGTTGAACGGCAGCCGGCAGCCGGTAGCTCAGCTGATTGACCTTGTTTTGGACCTGCATCTGAGCCACGTCCGGGTCGGCATCCTGATCGAAAGTGAGCATAATTTCCGCCGTGCCCGAGGCACTGCTCGTAGCGCTGAAATACAACAGCTTATCTAAGCCTTTCAGCGCCTGCTCCAGCACCTGAGTGACACTCGCCTCCACCACAGCGGCGGAGGCTCCAGGATACTGGGCAGATACACGCACTATGGGCGGAGCCACGTTCGGATATTGAGCGACAGGCAAGTGGCGTAGCGCCAACAACCCCATCAACATAATCACCACAACCAAGACCCAGGCCAGTACCGGTCGGGCGAGAAAGAAGCGCGCGATCATTGCGCTACCTCGCGGGCACCTGGCGTCAGAGTGCTGACTGGTTCTCCATCACCGACAACGGTGGAAAATAGCGATGAGGTTGCATTGGCAGAACTCAGAACAACACTGGTAGCCAACCCCCAGGGTTCGGCAGTGACCTTTAAACCTGGATAGAGCTTGAGACTTCCCTCCACTACCAAACGCTCACCGCTTTCTACTCCCTCCGCTAGAGCCCATTGATCACCCTCGCTGCGCAACAACCTGACGCTACGTAAGCTGGCCACATCCGAGTCATCCAACACCCAGACTTGCGCTTCGCCGCGGGCGCTGTAGTGCACCGCCTGTTGAGGCACCAATATCGCCTGGGGCGCCACACCCACTTCCAGTTGCACTTGCACAAACAAGCCAGGCAGAAGCAGACCGCCTGGGTTGGGAAACTGCGCGCGGCGAGTAACCACTGCGGTTGCCGGATCGACGTTGATTTCGGTGAGTATTAATGTTCCAGGGTGACTGTAGTGGCGTTTGCCCGGCAACAACAGGCTGACACTGGCGCTGCCCGGTTTAAGTTCACCCGTCGTCAAACGCTGACGATAATCCAGCAACTGCTCACTAGACTGCACCATGTCTACATAGACAGGATCAAATTGTTGAATAAGCGCCAGGGGCTGCTCCTGATCGGCGGCCACTAAAGCGCCCTCGGAAATTCGCGAGCGGCCAATGCGGCCGGCAATAGGTGCGCGAATTTGGGTTCGCGCCAGATTGAGCTGCGCCTGATCAAGTTGCGCCTGAGCCACAGCTAACTCAGCTTGCGCCTGAACATAGTTGGCCTGGGCCAGGTCAGCGTCACGGCGACTAACGGTTTGGCCTTGCAATAGTTGACCGTAACGCTTGGCTTCAACTTCGCGATTAACCAACAGTGCCCGAACCTGAGCCACCTGAGCCGTAGCTTGAGCCACCGCCACCAAATAACTGTCGCGATTGATTTGATAGAGCAGCTCGCCAGCATGGACATCTGCGCCCTCTGTAAAAAAACGCTGCTCAATAATACCGCTCACCTGGGGCCGAACCTCCGCTTCCCGCTGAGCAATCACTCGCCCAGGCAACTGCTGGGTCAAAACCAGCTCCTGGCGCTTGGCTTCGATAAATGCCACGCGCGGCGCCATGGTTTCGCGCTCGTCAACTGCATCATCAGTTTTCGCGCAACCGCCCAGCCCCAATAGCAAACTGAGAGACAATGCGCTGGGTATTTGCAGACGGGACAAGCTTGGGGTTGGCCGCGCGAACCAGGTTGCACCCACAAAAAAATTCAGCATACTTAGGGTTTCTTGCCAAGAACTCATAAAACGCATAATCATCCGCCCCTACGCCGCCAGGGTTGCACCACCATCCACCACTATGTCCTGCAAGGTGATGTGGCTGGCGAGATCCGATGCGAGGAAAAGCACCGTGTTGGCAATTTCCTGCGGCTGAGCAATTTTTTGCAGTGGAATACCCAACTTGTAGTGGGTAGGCGTGCCGGCAATGATTCGCGCTCTGGCGAGTTGCTCCGCTTCGTTAGGCTTAAATAATTGCTGCAGCATCGGTGTATCCGTTGAGCCGGGGGAAACTAAATTGACCCGCACGCCAAAACTTGCCAACTCCAAACCAGCGCAATGGCTGAGGCCCACCAAACCCGCCTTGGCAGCGCAATAGGCCGCCATATTTAAGCGCGGCACATGGGCTGCGTTGGAGGCGAGCGATACTATGGCGCCGCGCTTTTGCACTTTAAAATGCGGCAGCAGTTGTCGCAGCAAATAAAAAGCACCATTGAGATTGACATCAAGCGTAGCCTGCCAATCCACTAGAGAAATTTCATCTACCGCCCCTGTACGTAAAATTCCAGCTGCATTGATTAATACTTGAGGACCGAGATTTTGCTGCATCAGGTTTGTGCAGCAGCGTTCAACTTGACACGCATCGGCAATATCCAGTTGCTCGGTGGAAAATGTGTAAGGTGCTGCGACAAACGCTTTGTCAAGACCAATAACCTGAGCACCAGCGGCGGAAAAACTTTCTGCAATTACTCGCCCTATACCCTGACCAGCGCCCGTCACCCAGACACATTGCTGACTAAAATTAAATATGCTCTGATTCATAGTTAAAACTCAGGCCGCACGTTTTTGTGCGATGAGTTCCCACCAAGCATTTAAGCTGGGAGTTTGTGCCAGCTCTTCAAAGGTCAAGCGAATACCCAAGCTCTGCCAATGCCCAAGCAACTGCATGACCTGCACTGAATCCAGACCATAATCCATCAGGTTATCATCCGGTGC
>CBIMZH010000359.1:0-3801 GCA_966248255.1 uncultured Cellvibrio sp. | reverse complement strand
TAAATAGCGGCCGCTATGCGTCCGTCCTGGGTTTCGTAGGCTTCCAGAGGTTGCAATACATGGGGGTGGTGGCCGAGGAAGACATCGACACCGCCATCCATTAATGCGTGAGCTTCTTCGATCATCCAGGTTTGCGGTGCGGTCTCGTATTCAATGCCCCAGTGGAGTGAAAAGACCACGGCTTCAGCGCCTGAGTCGCGGGCGGCTTTTACTGCGGCTAGCGCCTGGTCGCGGTTGTAAACAAAGGAGCAAGGATCGTCTTCGCCCTTGTTGAGCAGGTTGTTGTACACCTGGGAGGCGCCGATAAAGGCGACTTTGATTCCGCCAATATCGCGAATTTTAGCGGTGCGCGCCTGGGCACAGGTTTCGCCGGCGCCGAGAAAATCGAGCGGTGATTGTTTAAGTTGCTGGACGCTTTCGATAAAGCCAGCGCGGCCTTGGTCGAACACATGGTTGTTGGCAAAACTGACCATATCAAAGCCGGTGTCATGCAGCGATTTCAGCACCACCGGGTCGGCGTTAAACATAAAGGCTTTACTGCCCAGGTTGTGCACTGGTGCTATAGGCGTTTCCAGATTGGCGAAGGCCCAGTCGACGCTTTGAATTTCAGTTTTAATGCCGGCCCAGAGGGCATCGTAGCCGCCGTTAGCTACACCTTGCGCGGCGGCTTCTGCGGCAGATTTTTTAACATCGCCGTGCATAAGTACATCGCCGACAGCGGCAAAGGTGGCGCGGGCTTCCAGTTGGCCCCAGTGCTCAGCGGCGGGGCTGGGGTGGGCGCTGGCAGTAGCGGGTTTGTCGGCTATTTGGCTGCAGCCGGAAACAGCCAATAAAAGGGGGAGGGCGATCAGCAGGGCACGCGCAAATGGCTTCATAAGGTTATTGTCTTGGCGTTGAGAGTGAGGGCAAGCATAACCAATCAGACTCATCCCTGCAGGGAAAAATCCCCGTGGGCTTGAGCTTTGATGGGGGTTTTTATTTAGCTTATTCGGCGCAGACGACGCAGTTGCGGCCCTGGTCTTTAGCTTGATAAACCGCTTTGTCGGCACGGTTAAACCAGGAGTCGGGGGTGTCGCCCGGGTGTAACTGCGCGCAGCCGAAAGAGGCGGTGATTTCGCCCTCGGGGGCGTTTAGCTCCAGGCTGATATTGACTCTCAGCTGCTCTGCCAGGCGGCGCGCATCGGCAAGCTTGGTGTTGCGTGCCAGTACCACAAACTCTTCACCGCCAAAGCGAAAGGCGCGGTCGGTTTTGCGAATGCGCAGGGTGAGTATTTCACCCAGACGCTGCAAGAGTTCGTCGCCCACGCTGTGGCCAAATTCGTCGTTGATCTGCTTGAAGTAATCCAGGTCGAAAATAATCAGGGTCGCGGGTGTGGCCTCGCGCTCAAAGTCGTGAATACACTCTGCCACCGAATGGTTGAGCAGGCGGCGGTTGGCCAGGCGGGTGAGCGGGTCGAGGGTGGCAGATTCCTCCAGTTGGCGGCGCTGCCGCTCATTCTGCTGGGCAAATATAAATGCGAGGCAGGTGGCGAAAATCAGGCTGGCAATCATCGCCATACCGTCCACTGGGTCTGGCAGGCTAAGCGCCAGACGCAACAGCCCGGCCACCGCCAGCAGGTTAACGGCGAGCGCGAGCCTGGCACTTAATAAAAATACATTGGCCAGGAGCGCGGGGAATACCCAGAACACAAATAAGGGGTTGTTAAGGTAGGCCACAGCAACGGCGCCCAGGGTGTAGAGGGCGGCGGTAATACTCAGGTTGAGCGGCGATACCCGGCCGCAGTGGCGGGCAATAAACGCATTGCCCAGGGCGACAATTACTATCGCCAGATCCACCAGTGCATGGGGCAGTTGGCCGTGCATATAGCGCATGACCACAAAGGGCGCTATACCCAGGGTCGCCAGCAGGGCGAAAAAGTTAACCAGGTTAAACTGGAACCTTTGTTGCGACTCATCGCGCATGGGGGTTCGGTCCTCTCATATCCGTGAATGGCACCTGTAACTGCTTGGCGCTTTAGGGGCTTGGCATATTGGTGACACCTGCAGGCGCGATGGGGTTTGCCATCGACTACCTTAAGCCAAGATACTTCGCTTAAATCCAGTGGTGCTGCTACCGCGTTTGCGCACCGATTTGACCTGTTCAATTGCCGACCTTGCTGCTTAAGTCGGAAATTCGCGCGAGCTACTTATTCGCGTTATCTGCAGGTCAGGGTGAAAATGGTCGGAGTGAGAGGATTCGAACCTCCGGCCCCTGCTTCCCGAAAGCAGTGCTCTACCGGGCTGAGCTACACTCCGCAACTTTATCGCGCGCAAATTTACATCAGCCAATACAGTTAAATCTGTTAATTAAGTGGCGAGAAAGTGACGAGAAAGTGGCGAGATTGTAAGGTCTGGTAAAGTATTTTTGTAGCCCTGAGCGCGAAGCTCAGCGGCAATTCAATTTATCATTGGGAAAAACCTATGGGCAAAAACCGACTGGAAGCCTTTAGTGATGGCGTGTTGGCTATCATCATCACCATTATGGTGCTGGAAATGAAAGTGCCCCACGGCACAGACTGGCAAAGCCTGCTGCACCTGGGGCCGGTGTTTATGAGTTATGTGCTGAGTTTTATTTATCTGGGTATCTACTGGAACAATCATCATCACCTGTTGCACAGCGTCAGCCATGTCAGTGGCGGTGTGCTCTGGGCCAATTTGCACTTGCTGTTCTGGCTCTCGCTGTTTCCATTTGTCACTGGCTGGATGGGTGAAAATCACTTTGCCCCCCTACCTACGGCGGTGTATGGCTTTGTGCTGCTGATGGCGGCCATTGCCTATTGGTTACTGGCCCATTGTCTGGTGGCCTATGAGGGTAAAAAATCGCTGCTGGCGCGCGCCGTCGGGCGCGACCTGAAAGGGCTGGTTTCCATAGTGGTTTATGCCCTGGCAATTCCCCTGGCGTTTTACGCCAGTTGGATTGCACACCTGGCTTATCTCGCCATAGCGCTTATGTGGTTGGTGCCAGACAAGCGGATTGAGCGCGAATACAACACCAGTCATCCCGATGAATAAGCCTTCTGCCCCCGTCTGGATCGACTCCCACTGCCATCTCGACTTTGCGGCCTTTGATGCGGATCGCGCTGCACTTTGGCAGTCGTGTCGCGATCAGGGAATAGCGCAATTAGTGATCCCCGGCACTGAGCCGCCGCAGTGGGCCAGAGCCCAGGCAGTGGCTCAGACCTTTAGCGGTGTGAGCTTTGCCGCTGGGCTTCACCCCTGGTGGATCAACTCCTGGCTGGGGGGCGAGGCCGCAGCGGCGCAGCCGGCAAAGTGTTTGACCAGTGCGCAGGCGGAGCGCCTGTTAAACCCGCTGCGCCAATATTTGCAGCAACCCGAGTGTGTGGCGCTGGGGGAGACGGGATTGGATTTGCTGCTGGATATACCCCTGGCATTGCAGCAGGCCTGTGTGGAAGTGCAGCTTGAATTGGCGCAACAGCTGCGCAAGCCGGTGATTTTTCATTGCGTGCGCGCCCACAGCCAACTGCAAGCCCTGTTAAAACACTGGCCGTTGGCGGCTGGTGGTGTGGTGCACGGATTTAATGGCAGCTATGAATTGGCCAGGCACTATTGGGACAGGGGGATTTATCTTGGCATAGGCGGCAGTATCACCTATGGGCGGGCGGCCAAAACCCGCGATGCTGTGCAGCGTTTGCCGCTGGAGGCACTGCTGCTGGAGACAGATGCGCCAGATATGCCCCTGCAAGGTAATCGGGGGCAGCGCAACAGTCCAACAGAGGTGCTGGCTGTTGCCCGCCAGTTGGC
>CBIMZH010000358.1:0-3820 GCA_966248255.1 uncultured Cellvibrio sp. | reverse complement strand
CAGGCCATAAGTGCTATAGCTTCACCCAGTGAAGTTGTGCCGGCCAAATTGCGTGCGTGATTTTTTGCAGCTGCGGGCAACAGCTGACAGATGGTTTCTGCCACTGGCTGATCTTTAGCGGAGCCCATTAGCCAAACTTGCCAGCCCTCAGCAATTTTTTGTGCGGCCACATCAGCGTAGTAATTTTCTGGCCAGCGCTTGGCAGGACCATACTCGGCGCCGGGGCAAAGAATTAGCAGTGGGCGATCCAGCTGCAAATTAAATTTTGCCAATAATTCTGGCCGCTGAGTTTTATCAATTTGCAACCTGGGGCGGGGGAAATTTAGCGGCAGAGGCTCACCCTTGGCAAAGGCCAGCGCCATATAGCGCTGCACCATCAAGGGGTAAGCCTGTTTATCCAGGCGGCGATAGTCGTTGAGCAAACCGAAACGCAATTCACCCAGCCAGCCAGTGCGCTTGGGGATTTTGGCAAAAAAAGGAATCAGCGCCGACTTAAACGAGTTGGGTAACAGAATCGCCTGGTCATAACCTTGCTTTGCCAGTTCGCGCCCCAGGGCTTTGCGCTCACCCCAACCGACTTTGCCGTGACCCACTGGCATATCTATAACCGCATCAACTTCCGGCATACAGGCCAGCAGCGGGCGTGTCCAGGCGGAAGCCAACAGGTGCAGTTTAACTTGAGGGCTCTGCTGCTTTAGCAGTTTAAACAGGGATTGTGCCATCACCATATCGCCGATCCAGGCGGGGCCCACTATCAGGATTTTGCGAATCGCCGCGAGTGAGTCAGTAGGTTCCATGAATGACACTTTGTAAAAACAGGGGAGAAAACAACGGAGCCTTGCGGCTCCGTTTTTGCGACAGCTTAACCGGCAACCGGGCTGAGCCAGTCGGTGTGGTCGGCCAGTTCACCGCGCACCGCTTTAAAGTAAAGCGATTGCAGCTGGGTGGTGACTGGACCGCGGCGACCTTCGCCAATTTGGCGGCCATCGAGTTCACGAATTGGCAGCACTTCGGCGGCAGTACCGGTAAAGAAGGCTTCATCAGCGACGTAAACTTCATCGCGGGTGATGCGCTTTTCTTTAATGGTGTAACCGCAGTCAGCCGCCAACTTGAAGATGGTGTTGCGGGTGATGCCGTCCAGGCAAGCAGTCAGCTCAGGCGTGTAGATAATGCCATCGCGCACCAGGAAGAAGTTTTCGCCGGAACCTTCGGCGACATAGCCTTCGGGGTCGAGCAACAGAGCTTCTTCACAACCGCTGTCCAGGGCCTCTTGCAGCGCCAGCAGAGAGTTGATGTAGTGACCGTTGGCCTTGGCCTTACACATGGAGATATTCACATGGTGACGGGTGTAGCTGGAGGTGCGGATGCGGATACCCAGATCGCGCGCCTCGGGCGACATATAGGACGGCCAATTCCAGGCCGCGACCATCACGTGCACTTTAAGGTTGTCGGCGCGCAGACCCATGCCTTCGGAACCGTAGAAACACATAGGACGCAGATAGGCTTCAGCTAGTTTGTTTTCACGCACCACCAGCTTGTGCGCTTCGTTGACCACATCTTTGCTGTAGGGCATTTTCATGCGCATGATGTGGGCCGAGCGGAACAGCCGGTCAGTGTGCTCTTGCAAGCGGAAAATGCTGGTGCCCATGCTTGGGCTTTGGTAGGCGCGTACACCTTCGAATACGCCCATGCCGTAATGCAGCGTGTGGGTCAGGACGTGTACCTTGGCATCGCGCCAGGGTACGAGTTCACCGTCGAGCCATATAACGCCGTCGCGATCGGCAAATGACATAACTAACTCCAAAATATTCTGTGATCATCAGCCGGTGAATTCCGGCCGGAAATTGTTCTGCTACGGGTTTGGCGGGGGTGCTTCGATCAGCCGCTGCCAGAGCTGGCCGACGACTTGTCGCTCTTGGGCGAACTGCCCCTCGCCCTCTAGAACCGCCTCCTGTCGCTGTAGCGCAAGGCGGTGCCCGGTGGATCTGTAGGCTTTGTAAGCCGCGATCAGTTGGGCCACGGAGTCGGGGTCGAGTAGGCCGGCCGATTCCAGTGATCCAAGTATGCGAATGTTGTCCGTGTACTGGATGATCCCGGGCGCCTGATGGGCCCAGGCCAAGGCGGCGTATTGAACCATAAATTCAATATCCACGATACCACCGGCATCCTGTTTGATATTAAATCGCTGCAAATTCTCGCTGCCCGGCTTGGAACCCAGCTGTTCGCGCATTTTGCGGCGCATGTCCGCCACATCATCGCGCAGCTTATCCAGGTCGCGCGCCTGGCAGAGCACCTTCTGCCGCACCTGTTCAAAGGCCGCGCCCAGCTCAGCACTGCCGGCCACTACTCGCGCCCGCACCAGCGCCTGATGCTCCCAGGTCCAGGCGTTTTCCAGTTGATATTTTTCAAACGCCGCCAGGGAGCTGACCAGCATCCCCGAGTTGCCCGAGGGGCGCAGGCGCATATCCACCTCATAAAGGCGGCCGGTCAGGGTCTGGGTATTAAGCACATGGATAATTTTTTGTCCCAGGCGGGTGTAAAAGCTGAGGTTATCTATTGCAATTTCACCATCGGTGGCGCTGGCCGAATCGGCATTGTGAATAAACACCAGGTCCAGATCCGAACCGTGACCCAACTCCAGGCCGCCGAGCTTGCCATAGCCGATCACCACGAAATCCGGCGCCTGATCACGGCTGCCGTCGGCGCGGGTGGGATGGCCATGGCGCGCCACCAACCCCTCCCAGGCGAGGTTGATCACATGCTCGAGAATCACCTCGGCGATATAGGTGAGGTAATCGCTCACTTTCATCAGCGGCAGACTGCCGGTCACTTCGCTCGCGGCCACCCGCAGGGCGTGGGCCATGCGGAAATAGCGCAGGGTTTCCATATGGCCTTCAAGGTCATCCCAGGATAAACGCAGCACTTCGCGGCGCAGTTCGTCACGCAGCAGCTCCTTATCGGGCGGCGCATAGAGAGATTCGGGCGTAAGCAGCTCATCCAGCAGCGCCGGGTACTTGGCCAGCTCGGCGGCGATCCAGGGGCTGGCCGCACACAGAGTGACCAATTGCCTTACAGCGGTGGGGTTTTCCACCAGCAAGACCAGGTAGGCGCTGCGCCTGACCACAGCTTCAATCAAAGGCGCAATGCGCTCAAACACCTGCGCAATAGTTAGTGCCAATTTACCGGCTAGCGCCTGCTCCTTAAGGGCTTGCAGTAAGCGTGGGATAAACGCATCAAGACGGGTGCGGCTGCTCGCCTGCATAGCACCCACGGCCTTGCCCTCGCGCAGCTCCTGCAGCGCTTTAAGCAGCAGCTCGGGTGAATCCAGGTCGCGTTTAGTTAAAGAGTTGATGGCATCCTCACCCTGGATACTGCCCTCCCAGAGTCCCAGCCAAAAATCCAGCTCCGGCTGATCTACCGCCTCTTCATCGTCCGGCGCAGCAATGACCGCTTTAAATTCGCGATTAACCAGGCGGCGGTAGTCGCCCAACTGATCGGCAAAACTACCCCAATCGGCAAAGCCCAGCACCCAGGCCAAGCGCGCCTGCCCCAAGGGATCTACCGGCAGCGCCTGGGTCTGTTTGTCCTGATAGCCCTGAATCGCGTGCTCGGTATTGCGCAAAAACACATAGGCCTCCAGCAGTGCCGCGCCTATGCCCGGCGGCAAGTAACCCTCCTGCTCCAGCACCGGCAGCAGCAGGCACACCTTGCGCTGGCGCAGATGCCTGTCGCGACCGCCGCGGATCAGCTGGAAGGCCTGCACCACAAACTCCACCTCGCGAATGCCACCCTCACCCAGTTTCACATCCAGATTCATGCC
>CBIMZH010000357.1:0-3839 GCA_966248255.1 uncultured Cellvibrio sp. | reverse complement strand
ATCTTCATCCCTGGGGGCATCGGGCATTTGCACATTATCCAAATCAGTCAAAATATTGCTGAGGTTTACATATTCTTCCAGGCTGATATTTTCCGGGCGCAAACTCAGGTCTACCGGCAACATTTCTAACTGTTCTGGCTCCAGCAGCGACTTAAGTGCATTGCGCAGAGTTTTACGGCGCTGTTGAAATGCGACGTTAACCAAAGATTCAAGCGTTTTTACATTCTTGGCGACAAAGGGCAGTTTTTTGTAGGGCACCAGACGCACAATGGCGGAGTCCACTTTAGGCGGCGGGTCAAACGAAGTGGGTGGTACTTCAAATAAATTTTCCACCGCGCAGTAGTACTGCACCATAATGCCCAGGCGACCGTAAGCCCCAGTGCCCGGCTCAGCGGCCATGCGTTTGACCACTTCTTTTTGCAACATAAAGTGCATGTCCTGCACCTTGTCGGCATAGCTGAGCAAATGAAAAATCAGCGGCGTGGAAATGTTGTAAGGCAGGTTGCCAACAATACGCAGCGGCTGATCATTTTTGATCAGCTGGGTGAAATCAAATTTCAGCGCATCCGCCTGGTAAAGATTAAAGTTGGGGTGCTTTTCAAATTTTACTTTTAACCAGGGCACCAGATCCCGGTCCAGCTCAATCACGCTCAGGTTGTCGCAACCACTGGCGAGCAATTCGGTAATCGCGCCCTTACCTGGGCCAATCTCCACCAGCAAGTCATTTTTTTGCGGATGCACAGCGCGCACAATGCTGTTGATAATGCCGTGGTCCACCAAAAAGTTTTGACCAAAGCGTTTGCGCGCCTTGTGCTGGCCTTCAAAGTTCATCAGTTTTTTCATGGCTTAATTCCGGGAGTTGGCGCGGGCGGCAACCATATCCAGCGCATAGGCGATGGCGGTGTGCAGGCTGCCGAGGTCTGCTTTGCCAGTGGCGGCGAGATCCAGCGCAGTGCCGTGATCTACCGAAGTGCGAATAATCGGCAGGCCCAGGGTAATATTCACCGCTTGGCCAAAGCCTTTGAATTTTAGTACCGGCAGGCCCTGGTCGTGATACATAGCCAAAACTGCATCGGCATTATCCAGGTATTTAGGGGTAAACAGGGTGTCCGCCGGTAGCGGGCCGATAAAGTTCATACCGCGACCGCGCAACTGCGCGAGCACCGGCTCAATTACATCAATTTCTTCATGACCAAGATGCCCACCTTCACCGGCGTGGGGGTTGAGGCCACAAACCAGAATGCGCGGTTCGGCTATACCAAATTGCACCCGCATGTCGCGATGGAGAATTTCGCACACCTGGGTCAATTCGCGCGAGTTAATGGCTGCAGCCACATCCTTGAGCGGCAAATGAGTCGTAGCCAGGGCGACGCGCAATCCTTTTGTGGCCAGCATCATCACCACTTTTTCGGTGTGGGTTTTGTCGGCCAGATATTCGGTGTGGCCACTAAACGGAATACCGGCATCGTTGATCACGCTTTTGTGGACCGGGCCAGTAACCAGCGCCTCAAACAAACCGCTTTGGCAACCGTTAATAGCAGCATCCAATGTCTGCAATATATAACCAGCGTTGGCGACATTCAGTTGGCCAGCTACAGACTGCTGCGCCAGAGCAACAGGTAGTACCACCAGTTCGCCAGCAGCGCTGGGGCGAGGCGCTTCAGATGGGTCCAGCTCGCGCAATTGCAGTGGTAGGCCCAGCGCCTGGGCGCGCTGGCGCAGTAAGTCAGGGTCGGCAATAGCCACCAATTGGTGTGGCTGAGGCGTTTGTGCAAGCGTAACTATCAGGTCAGGGCCTATGCCCGCTGGTTCGCCAGGAGTAACTGCCAATCGGTAGCAGGCTTGGGTCATATCAATTTCCGCAATTTGGCGACCGTATAAAGCACAACGGCCAAAACAAGTCCGGCTATTTTAGCGGATTTGTTTTGGCCGTCGCCAAGGTTTAAATGCTGTGCAGCTTTTTAAACACCTCGATGTTAGAGTTTTATCTCCACATAGGCATCATCGCGAATCTCAGTCAGCCACAGCTGGAACTCTTCATCAAAGCGACGCGAGCGCAATACGTTGGCCGCCTGGTTGCGCTTCATGCGATCACTCATATCGGTGTTCTTGCGCTCCAGCACTTGCAATATGTGCCAGCCAAACTGGCTTTTAAAGGGGCGACTGATATTGCCTACGCTGGTGTTGGCCATGGCCTCTTCAAACGCTGGCACAAACATACCCGGCGTAGACCAGCCCAGATCGCCGCCGCTGAGCATTGAACCTGTATCCTCGGAGTTTTCACGGGCCAGTTTGGCGAAATCTTCACCTTTTTCGATGCGATCACGCAGCGCCAGCAGTTTTTCCCGCGCCTGGCGGTCATCCATAATCTCTGAGGTTTTAATCAGAATATGGCGTGCATGGGTCTGCTCAATCATGGTGGCGCCGCCACCGCGCTGTTCAATGTTTTTGAGAATATGGAAACCAGCCGGACTGCGGAACGGCTTGGACACCGAGCCTGCACTCAATTTAGCCATTTGATCGCCAAACAGCTCTGGCAACTGCGCCAGCTTGCGCCAGCCAATATCACCGCCCTGCAAGGCAGCCTGGTCTTTGGAGTAGCTTATTGCCATCTGGGCAAAATCTGCACCCTTTTGCAGTTTTTCATAGATGTCATTTGCCTGCTTTTCTGCCTCTGCCAAGGTATCCGCATCGGCGGAACTGGATACAGAAATCAGAATATGACCAATATGGTAATCCGGTGAAGTGGCGTACTTGCCATCGCTGGAGGCGAGGAAGTTATCTATATCTTTATCGTTGATTTTAATACGGCTGTTAACCACCCCCTGCTGCAGGTGATTGATGGTCAGGTCATTGCGCAACTGCGAGCGCAAACCACTCATGGTCAACCCCTGCTTGGCCAGTTCAGACTCCAACTGCGCCACGCTGATATTACTTTTTTGTGCGATTCTGCCAATCGCCTGATCGATTTCAGTTTCATCCACGTTGATTTCGTAGCGTTTGGCCAGGTTCAGCTCTATACGCTCCAGAATCAACTGATCGAGAATCTGCTTGTTTAATACATCATCCGGGGGCAATTGCTGATATTGTCCCTGCAGACGCTCCAAAATCGAATTTTTGCGTGTAGTTAATTCCGACTCCAGAACCACGTCATCATCGACGACAGCTACCACTCTATCCAGTGCAACGGTTTTGGTTTCGGCCAACACAGCCTGCCCCCCCATGGCCATCAAGGCACCCAAAATAAGCGGCTGAAAACGGAGGATTTGGCCGAGACACTTCATGCTTTTCACTCTAATCACTGTATTTTTCTCGTTTTTTAATGCTTGGCTTGTTCGCGGCTGTCATAGCCGATAATGGCTTTATCCAGCCAGCCGCTGATGCGCTGACTGAGAGTACCCACACCCTTCAATTGAATTTCAAAGAAGATACCCTGTTCGTAATCTTCGTTGGTTAGGACGGTGAGCTGGTTGGAGCTAAGGTTATAACTCACCCAGCGACGCGCCACCATGCGAATGCGGTAACAGCAGTCGTCGTATTCGAGCCCCAGAAGCGCATCAAGTTCCGCATCATAGTTGAAATCGTAGTTGGCCCGCGCAATCACTGACCACTGATTAGCGACTGGCCAGATGGTGGAGACGTCCATCTGGTTCAAATCCTGCCCGGTTGTTGGGAAATCATTGATTGGGCTTAAGGACTGGCGATCGCGGCTGTATCTATAGCCCAAATTCACTATACGGTATTGATCGTCCATATAGTGAATACTGCTGCTAATGGAGTAGAGATTGTGCTCGTTCTGGTCGTAGGTAATGTCGTTGGTAAAGCGGAAGTAAGCCCCC
>CBIMZH010000356.1:0-3850 GCA_966248255.1 uncultured Cellvibrio sp. | reverse complement strand
ACCCCCACCCGCGAGCTGACCGAGCAGGTAGCCGATAACCTGCAGCAGTACGCGCAGTTTGCCGAGCTGAAAATTGCCGCTGTCTACGGCGGTGTTAAGCACGCCACCCAGGCCAATCGCCTGGAAGCTGGCCTGGATATCCTGGTGGCCACTCCCGGCCGATTGCAGGAACACATTGAGCTGAAACACACTGACCTTAGCCAGGTGGAGTTTTTGATCCTCGATGAAGCCGACCGCATTCTCGATATGGGCTTTGTCGGCGAGATCAGCAAACTGCTTTCGACCATGGGCAAAAAGCCGCAGATTCTGTTCTTCTCCGCCACCCTCACCCAGCAGGTCAATCTGCTCGCCAACGAAATTCTGCAGCGCCCGCTGGCACTGGCGATCACCAAGCGCAACTCTGTTGCCGATACCGTTGAGCACCAGCTCTACCCGGTAGACCAGGAGCGCAAATACGAGCTGTTTATCCACCTGCTGCACGAGCACAACTGGTTCCAGGTGATGGTGTTTTCCAGCACCCGCGAAGAGGCGGACAAACTGATCGCCGCGCTTAAAGAAGACAAGGTTAACGCCGCGGTCATTCACAGCGAAAAGACCCAGGGCGCGCGTCGCCGTGCACTTAAAGAGTTTAAAGAGGGTGATCTGCAGGTATTGGTTGCCACCGAAGTGGCCGCGCGCGGGCTGGATATCGAAGGCCTGGACTATGTGGTCAACCTGGACCTGCCCTTCTTTATTGAGGACTATGTGCACCGCGTGGGCCGCACCGGCCGCGCCGGCAGCAAGGGCCTGGCGATCTCGCTGGTATCCAGTGCCGACGAGCACAAGGTGTCGCTGATTGAAAAAGCCATTGGCACCAAGATCAAGCGCGTCAAAATCAAAGGCTTTGAGGTGACTGAATCAGCGGTAGAGGTTGGCGCATCCAAATCGCGCTTTGCCAAGGCCACTGACTCCACCGCCAAAGCCAAGGCGGCACCTGCCAAAAAAGCGCCCAAAGCCAATGGTCGCCCTGCAAAAGCTGGCGCCAAGCCAAGCACAAAAAGCAGTGCCAAACCTGCGGCAAAAACAAGCGGCAAACGCGCACCCTCAGTAAAAAGCCTGGGTAAAAAGCCGCGCGCACGCTAATCCGACAACCGCAATAAGATTGAACACAAAAAGAAAGGGCGTGGATAAGTCCACGCCCTTTCTTTTTGCTCAGCGAAACATCAACCAACCACAACCAACATCAAGCACTGATTGAAAGACTTGACGTCCGCTCTGACTCACTCGCCTCGGAAGACTCAAGACCATAAGCCTGAACCAGCTGCAGTAATTGACGATTAATCAGACTGCTCAGGCTTTCACTCTTGTCGGTAGTGCCGCTAGCGGAATCACTTGCCACCGTCTCCGCTTCGCTGTCCGACTCGGCCGTTTGCAGTTGTGACAACAGATAGGCCAGAGCCTCTTTGGCACTCACGGTACCATCGCCATTGGTATCTGCCGGGTCTGCAACCGCGGTAGTTGAAGAATCCTCGCTGGATTCACCACCGCCGCCGCCGCCAGGTGGCGGCATTCCACCGGGCGGTGGACCACCCTGAGGCCCACCTGCGCCCTGCGGCCCACCGGCCTGGTCACTGGGCGCAGCCATGGTTTGCCCGGTCGCCTCGGCATAGCTCATGGCTTCATCGCGGGTTACGCGACCATCGCCATCGGCATCTGCCTGGTCAAAGTTTGCCGCCACATCACTCATAAAAGCAGAACGCTTACTGTCGGAGTCGCCAATTTCATCGACCATCTGCAGCAATTCGTCCTGGGTAAACCCTTTATCCTCACCTTTAGCGCCCTGACCTCCTGTCTGGTTCTGCACCCGCAGCCGAGCCGCCAGCTCATCTACCTGCTTGAGTACGGTCTCCAATCCAGAGGACAACTCAGCCTTGGTGATTTGCCCGTCGCCGTCGCTATCCAATTGCTTGAACAGGGCCTGGGAATCATCGGAACCGGTATTGGCCGTTGTCGATACCGCGGTGAGAGCCGCCTGTAATTCGCTCTGGTCAATACTGCCCTTTTGATCCGTATCCAGCTTATCGAACAGCTTGTCGACAACCTCCGAACTCTGCTGCTTTTGGGCCTTACTGGTGCTGGCGTAGTAACTCGTCAGCGCCGAAGAACCCAAACTACTGATGCTAGTCATGGCTACCTCCTTAAATATTTAGTAGCTAAGTTATCTGCTAGGCCAATAACCACTATTGGCTTAGCAACTCAGCAAACTATCGACCAGTCCTGAGACATCTGCAGCGCCACAGCCTAGCTTCAACAGTCTTTGCAAACTGCTTGTGCATTGCTTGCACATTTGGCGCCCAAGCGGTTATTTTTCATACAAACCAGTGCCAACCACCGCAAAACCTGCCGCTGCTCCGGGGCAGTGCCCAGCTGCCAGCGAGAGATTGCCAAGCAAAGCGGCAACTCCTTGCCGGAAGAGGTAAATCATTGCCTAAACACCGCTTTTTCAATCACATCTATAGGCTTAACCTGGCGCTTGGCCTATAATGCGCGCCTTATTTTTTGCGCGCTTTTTAATCAATCCGCTTTAGCCAGGTAGTTTGCATGTCCACCACCGAAACCCCGACCAAAAAGCTCTATATCAAGACGCACGGTTGCCAGATGAACGAATACGACTCCAATCGTATGCGCGATCTGCTGGGCGAATCCCACAATATGGTGGCCACCGAGAACCCCGAAGAAGCGGACGTTATCCTGATTAACACCTGTTCTATCCGCGAAAAAGCCCAGGAGAAGCTGTTCCACGAGCTGGGTCGCTGGAAGAACCTGAAAAAGAACAACCCGGATTTAGTGATTGGCGTGGGCGGCTGTGTCGCCAGCCAGGAAGGTGCCGCCATTGCCGAGCGAGCGCCCTATGTGGACCTGATTTTTGGCCCGCAAACCCTGCACCGTTTGCCGGAGATGATGGAAACCAAAAAGACCAACGGCGTAGTGGTGGTTGACGTCAGCTTCCCCGAGATCGAAAAGTTCGACAAGCTGCCCCAGCCAGATGCCGATGGCGTAAGCGCTTTTGTGTCGATTATGGAAGGCTGCTCCAAATACTGTACCTTCTGTGTAGTGCCCTACACCCGCGGCGAAGAAGTCAGCCGCCCGGTGGCCGATGTTATGGCTGAGGTGATTCACCTGGCCAAACAGGGTGTGCGCGAAGTTAACCTGCTCGGCCAGAACGTGAACGCCTTCCGCGGCGCTGCTGAAGACGGCACAGTTGTGGATCTGGCGGAATTGATTACCTACGTCGCCGCTGTGGATGGCATAGACCGCATTCGCTTTACCACCTCCCACCCGGTGGAATTTACCGATGCGCTGATTGAGGTGTACAACCAGGTGCCGGAGCTGGTCAGCCACTTGCACTTGCCGGTACAGAGCGGCTCCGACCGTATTTTGATGGCGATGAAACGCGGCCACACCGCGCTTGAATACAAATCCAAGCTGCGCCGCATCAAAAAGAATCGCCCCAATATCAGCTTCTCCTCCGACTTTATCATCGGCTTCCCCGGCGAAACCGAGGCCGACTTTGAAGCCACTATGAAGCTGATTCAGGATATGGAGTTTGATACCTCCTTCAGTTTTATTTACAGCCCACGCCCCGGCACCCCGGCGGCAGACCTGCCCGACGACACCCCGGAAGAGGTTAAAAAGCAGCGTTTGGCGATTTTGCAGGATCGGATTATCCAGCAGGCCATGCGCATTAGCCGCCATATGGTGGGCAATACCGAGCGCATCCTGGTCAGTGGTTACTCTAAGAAAGACCCAGGCCAACTGTGCGGTCGCACCGAAAACAACCGCGTGGTCAACTTCCGCTGCGATAACGCCG
>CBIMZH010000355.1:0-3857 GCA_966248255.1 uncultured Cellvibrio sp. | reverse complement strand
CCGTTAATGCGATTCACATTTTCTTTATCCAGCGCATCATTGGCTAAAAAATCAAAAGTGTTTTCAATGGTCATTTCACTTAGGTGAACACCAGGTGCAGTAATCGTAAGCGTCGCTGAGCGGAAGGTGCCCCAGGGAGTACCCTGTGGGTCCAATTGACCGGAATAGGCATCGTAATATATTCGGGTTTTATCCTGACCGGCACCAATCAATTGGACATTGGCTTTGTCCAGATTGAGCTTTTCGTAATAATTACCCGCGGCAATAAATATTTTATAGGGGCCGGGTGATTCAGTGGGCGCTGCGGCTAGCGCCGCTGCAATTGTCTTGAAATAATTTTCGCCCGACTCCTGACTTACCACCGCATCATAGTTGCTGTAGGCGTTTTTAGTGCAGCTGGCACAGGCCGTCAGCAACAGGGTAACAACAATAATTAGCCCACTTAATAATGTGTTTATCGTTTGCTTTTTCATGGGTAATTCTCCTGATAAGGTAAAACCAAAAAATTATTTATCGAAGTTCCAGAAACAAAAAAGGCGGGCATATGCCCGCCTTTTTAAACCCTTATTTAGGCAAACTTGGCCTTTACACTGGCCAGCACACCCTGCTGATAGAAAGATTCCAACCAGGCGGTGGTACAGCTGACAAACTTGTCATTGTGCTGCAGGTCTTCGCCAAACACTTTTTGAATGGCTACAACCGCTTTAACCATAGCGGCGGGATTGCCTTGATTGGCATCGCAGCAGGCGCGCAGCTCCTGCGCCAGTGGATCAGACACCTCAATGGCATTGCCCTGCTCGTCCACACCAGACACATAGCGAATCCAGGCGGCAACGCCGAGGCAAAGAATATCTATATGACCATTGCCTTCCAGTTGTTCGCGCAGAGCTTCCAGCAAACGCTGGGGCAGCTTTTGTGAACCGTCCATCGCAATTTGCCAAGTGCGGTGCTTAAGCGCCTTATTGGAGAAGCGATCGCGCAGCTGTTGTTTGTAGGCTTCAATATCAAAACCCTCTGGGCCGCTGACAGTTTCGCCCGCTTCGCGCGCCATATAGGTTTTTACCATATTAACGAACGCTGGTTGCTCCATCACCTGGGCGATATATTCAAAGCCGGACAGATAGCCGGTGTAGGCCATAGTCGAGTGAGCGCCATTAAGCAGGCGCAGTTTGATTTTTTCAAATACGCGCACATCTTTAACCAGCAGCGCGCCAACTTTTTCCCAGGCTGGGCGACCGTCGGCAAACTTGTCTTCAATTACCCATTGAGTGAAGGGCTCACACACCACCATACCTTCATCGCGCAGGCCGATACGCGCTTCAATTTCAGCGCGATCCTGTTCGGTAGTGGCTGGCACTATGCGGTCGATCATAGTGGATGGGAAGGCGGCGTTAGCTTTAATCCAATTTGCCAACTCAGGGGAAATTTGCTGCGCAAATTGGGTAACAACTTTTTCCACCACTTCACCGTTATTGGGCAGGTTGTCACAACTGAGCAGGGTTAAACCCTTGCCACCCTGTTCAAAGCGCTTTTTCAGCGCAGCGACCATATAGCCAATGGCAGATTTTGGTGTATCTATATTTTGCAGATCGTGGACAACATCCGGGTGCTGCAGGTTTAAATTACCTGTGGCCGGGTCATGGCAGTAACCTTTTTCGGTGACGGTAAGCGAAATAATTTTAATATTGCTGGCGGCCATAATATTCACCAGCGCCGCTGGATCTTCCGGGCCAACCAGAGTTTGTTGCACCGCACCAATCAGCTGTAATTTTTCACCATCGCTGGATCGCTCTACCAGGGTGTAGTAACAATCCTGCGGCGCCAATTGTTCACGCACACTGGGTGAACGCAGACTGCAGCCGATAATACCCCAATCGCCACCAAATTGATTTAACACAGCTTCGGTATAAAACGCCTGGTGCGCGCGGTGAAATGCACCTATACCCAGATGCACTATGCCTGGCTTTACATTGCTGCGCTCATAGCTGGGCAGCTGTACATCTTTAGGTAATTGGGCGAGTGTTAATTGACTCAAACGATTCATGTTGGCACCTAATACTTAACGGCAATTTAGAAAAATAAAAAATCAGAACACGCGCGAAAATTTATTCGCGCGAATTAACGAAAATCTTTTTTGCTTACAATTTTTGCGTGTCATTCAATTTAAACAAATGCTATATTTTTACCCATTCGGCAAATTCCATTTACCTGGATTAAAACACCTAATCAAATACTTGATCCAAACAATTGATTTAGACATTCAATTTAAACAACAGAATCGACTACTTATTCGCGGATAATTCCCATGGCAAAAATTGCAGCAATTGGCGAGGTAATGCTTGAGCTCTCGCCCTACCCCACTCAAGAACCCACTGGCAAAGAGCTTATGGCCCTGTCGTTTGCCGGCGATACCTACAACACTTCTGTGTACATGTCGCGCCTGGGCCTGGAAACCAGTTATGTGACCCAGCTGGGCCAGGACCCTTACAGCGAAGTAATCCTGCAGCGTATGGCCAGTGAATCTATTGGTACTGACCTGATCAAGCAGCTGCCCGGTCGGTCACCCGGACTGTACATTATTCGCAACACCCCGGATGGCGAGCGCGAATTCTTTTACTGGCGCAAAGAGGCCCCAGCGCGTGAACTGTTTAACACCAAAGAGGCCACCGAGGCCCTGTGCAAACAGCTGGTTAACTTTAACTGCGTTTACCTGAGCGGTATTACCCTGGCCATTATCGGCGAGGCCTCGCGCCAAAATCTGTATAAGGCACTGCACCAGTTGCGTCAGCAGGGTGTGACCATCGCTTACGACAGCAACTACCGTCCGCGTCTGTGGGCCGATAAAGCCGAAGCGCAAAAGGCCATGCTCGATATGATGCAGTACACCGACATTGCCCTGCTTACGCTCGACGACGAAGAACTGCTGTGGGGCGATGGCAGCGTTGACGGCTGTAAAGCTCGCTACGCTGAATTTTCCCTGAGCGAATTGGTGCTTAAGCGCGGCGCGGAAGATGCGGTGATAGTTACCGCCACAGGCGAGAGCCGTGTGCCAGTAAAACCTGTACAGGGTGTAGTGGATACCACCGGCGCGGGCGATACCTTTAACGCTGGCTATCTGGCAGCGCGCCTGCAGGGTAAAACCCCGGAAGAATCCGCCGCCCAGGGCATTCGCAGTGCGGGCATTATCATTCGCTACCGCGGCGCGGTAATCGATGCTGAAATATTTGCTAAAGAACTCGGCGCCTAGGCCTTAGCTGTAAACTCCCGGCGCTTATAGCGCTGCAATAAGCGCCGGGTATTTTTAAAAAGCCACTGTAAAATTTACGTGTGGCTTTTTTATTTTCTGTCAATTTATTGCTGGCAGCGCAGCATTTTGTTGCCGCGCTTGCACAGCTGAATGGCCAGACCCCAGGGGTCGCGCATCATCACCAGATGCGAGCCATCCTTAATCAGCACTTCTTCTACATAGCTGGCTCCGGCCGCCTCCAGTTGCGCGCGGGTTTCAACCGGCGTTTCACAGACAAAGGCGATATGCAGCAAGAGTGGATTCATGCTGGCATAATCCGGCACCTCTTCGGGCGGATTATTGTAAATCTCCAACATCACATCACCGGAATCATCACCGAGAAAGTGGGTGCGCGGACCGCCTTCGAGTTTGCGCACTATGCTCAAACCCAGGTGTTCGACATACCAGGCTGCCATAGCGTCCGGATCGGCCACATTAACTGCAAAGTGCTCAATCTTCATAAACAACCTCTAATGCAATTGCTCGCGCTTAAATTAAGGCTCTAAATTAAGCCAAAGGCGCGCGGTAAAACTTCGCTGATCCAAGGAATATAGGTAACCAGCAACAAAAC
>CBIMZH010000354.1:0-3867 GCA_966248255.1 uncultured Cellvibrio sp. | reverse complement strand
GAGCCAATGTATGAGGCCTTTATGGCGGCCCTGGCAGATGAGTTTGTCGGCACCAAGCGCGATACCACCGAAGAGAATCTCCAGGCTCGCTGCCGCGGTGTGTTGCTTATGGCGATCTCCAACAAAAAAGGCTATCTGGTGCTGACTACCGGCAACAAAAGCGAAATGGCAGTGGGCTATTCCACCCTCTATGGCGATATGGCCGGTGGCTTTGATGTGCTGAAAGATGTGCCCAAAACCCTGGTCTTTGCCCTGTCGCGCTATCGCAACAGCCTGGGTGAGGTGATTCCTGAAACGGTCATTACCCGCCCGCCTTCAGCGGAACTGGCGCCGGATCAGAAAGACGAGGACAGCCTGCCGCCTTATGAGATCCTCGATCAGATTCTTGCGCTTTATGTTGAGCAGGATCAGAGTGCCGAGGCGATAATCGCCAGCGGCTTTGCTCGCGATCAGGTGGAGCGCGCGGTACGTTTGGTGGACATCAATGAGTACAAGCGCCGCCAAGCGCCTGTCGGTGTGCGTATCAGTCAGCGTGGTTTTGGTCGCGATCGACGCTACCCGATTACCTCTGGCTGGCGCATGGGCGACTAGACTCGATTCGCTTGGCGCAATAAAAAAGGCCGCTCAATGCGGCCTTTTTTGTCTTACCCTGTAGTAACTAATTTGCCGGGCGAGGGGCTGGTGCCTTGGCGTATTCAGGGTTGTAGGTTTCGCGGGTGTCAAAACCGGTAACTTCGCGCTTGCTGAATAGGCCCAGAGAGAGGATGCCGAACCAGTCGGTTTTACCGTCGTTGTACATGTACTCGTCGTCAAAGCCGTCTTTGGTCAGTGCCGGGTAGTTGGGGTAGTTGGTGCGCAAAATCGTCAGTGTCTCTTCGGCTCTGTCCTGCATTTTCATCAAGCGATAGCCCTGTACCATCACTGCCAAGGCATCAGGCGTGGCTGGCGTCTGGGGGAAGTTTTCCAGGACATAGCGGCCGCGACCAATAGCGGCCAGATAGGCGCCGCGCTTGAAGTAGTAGTTGGCGGCGTGAATTTCATAGCGGGCGAGCAGGTTGCGCAGGTAGAGCATGCGCTTTTTCGCATCGGCTGCGTAGGTGCTATCGGGAAAACGGTTGAGCAATTGGGTAAAATTGGCCAGGGATTCGCGCGCCGCACCCGGGTCGCGACGGGTAATATCCACTGGCATCACCCGCTCGAACATGCCTTTGTCTTTGCTAAAGGCGGCCATACCCAGCATGTAGTAGGCGTAGTCTACGTTGCGGTGCTGGGGGTGAAGGCGGATAAAACGGTTGGCAGTGGCGGTGGTGGCATCGGCATCACCGGCCATATAGTGGGCGTAGATAAGTTCCAGCTGGGCCTGATCGGCATAGGTGCCAAAGGGGAAGTTCTCTTCCAGGTTGTTCAGGTTTTTAACGGCGGTCTCCCATTGGCTGCGCGCCAACTGCTCTTCCGCGGCTTGATAGAGGTCGGCCTCGGATGTGTACTTTGGCTCTTTCTTGGACGCACAGGCGCTCAGTATCAAGGTCAGACTGAGCAACAATAAAGACAGGGCTCGCATAGGGTTTTGACTCTTATATCGATAAAATGGGTGCGCCAGTGGGCGCAGCCGGGTATTTAAACACAGGGCGATGGCAGAAACCTAGCGCTTGCTGAGGCACAGATTCGCCATAGCCCATTTCGTGTCGGACAAGTTGCTCCGACCAGCCCCGAGGGTCAGTAACCCCAAAGGGCAACTACTAGAGGTTTGTTAATGAAAGACGTATATGAATTGAGCGCCCAGGTGCCTATCACCATGAATGGCATGCGCTTCGACCAGGCGGCGGCGGAGTTGTTCCCGGATTTTTCGCGCTCGCGCCTGCAAAGCTGGATCAAAGATGGCCAGCTGACCCTGGATGGTCGTATCGCCAAACCCAAAGACAAGCTTATTGGCGGTGAGAAGCTGGATATCAATGCCGAGCTGGAAGCCCAGGGCGAGTGGGAGCCGGAGGACATCACCCTCAATATTGTCTATGAAGATGACGACCTGCTGGTTATCAATAAACAGGCGGGCCTGGTGGTACACCCGGCTGCAGGCAATTACACGGGTACGCTGGTAAATGCTCTGCTTAACCACGTCCCCGGCTTGGCTAACTTGCCCCGCGCCGGCATTGTCCACCGTTTGGATAAAGACACCACGGGTTTGATGGTAGTCGCCAAAACCCTAGAGGCCCATACCGACCTGGTTGAACAGCTGGCCGAGCGCAGCGTCAGCCGCGAATATGAAGCCGTGGCGGTAGGTGCCATGACCGGCGGCGGCACCGTCAATGCACCCATGGGCCGTCACCCTATTCAGCGCAAACTGATGGCGGTACTCAGCCAGGGTGGCAAGCGCGCCGTGACTCACTACCGTGTGGCCAAGCGCTACCCGCACCACACCCATATCCGTGTAAAGCTGGAAACCGGTCGCACCCACCAGATCCGCGTGCATATGGCGCATATCGGTCATCCGCTGGTGGGCGATCAAACCTATGGCAATCGCTTTAAAATCCCCAAGGGTGCCAGCCAGCATCTGGTGGATACCTTAAAACACTTTCCGCGTCAGGCGCTGCATGCTTTTAAATTGGGCTTGGAGCATCCGGGCACCGGCGAATACACCGAGTGGACTGCACCCTTACCGGAAGATTTCCAGGCGCTGCTCGATGCCTTGAATAACGGCTACAACCAGGAGGAGTAAGGGGTTTTGGCTTGGATTACGCCAGACTGGCCAGCACCGGCCAATATTCGCGCCTGTATTACCACCCGGGTTGGTGGGGTTAGCTCGTCGCCCTATAGCAGCTTGAACCTGGGCCTGCATGTTGGCGATAAGCCGGAGGATGTAACGGCCAATCGCCAGACGCTGGCAGCACAGCTGATGCTGCCCCGCGAGCCTCAGTGGCTTGAGCAGGTGCACGGTGCCAAGGTAATAAAAGCGCTGGGCGATGGCTTGGTGCGCACCGCCGATGGCAGCTATAGCAGCCAACCGGGGCAGGCTTGCCTGGTGATGACTGCCGACTGCTTGCCGATTCTTTTATGCGATAAACAGGGCTCCCAGGTAGCGGCGCTGCACTGCGGTTGGCGCAGCCTGGCTAAAGGTATAGTGGGGCGCGCGCTGCAAAAATTTAGCGCAGCGTCGGACGACCTGCTCGCTTATATGGGCCCGGCCATTGCCCAGCCCCACTTTGAAGTGGGTATAGATGTGCTTGAGGCTTTTTTTAAGGCCGGGCGCAATGCAGCTCATCAGGAGCAGATTGCTGCCGCCTTTAAGCCGGGCAATCGTCCCCTGCATTTTTATGCTGATATCTACGCCCTGGCCCGCGCCGAACTTAAGGCTTTGGGGGTGACTCAGGTTTACGGCGGCGATTTTTGTACCTATGCTGAGGCCGAGCGTTTTTACTCTTATCGTCGCGACAAAATAACCGGGCGTATGGCCAGCTTGATTTGGCGCCAAAGCTAAATGACTGGATGCTGCAACACTTAACTCATAGGGATAAAAAATGGATCTTGAGCAAATCGAAAAACTTAACGAACTTAAGGAAAAGGGATTGATTACCGAGGTTGAGTATCAGGAGGCCAAGGCGCGTATCCTCGGGCAACCTTCAACCCAACCGGTGCAATATGTTAGCAACAACCGCGACTTCGCCATGTTGATTCATCTGGCACAATTCTGCTCCTGGCTGTTTCCCTTTCTCGGTATGGTTGTACCTCTGGTGATGTGGCAAACCCGCAAGGAGGACCCCTATATAGATCAGCAGGGCAAGGTGGTAATGAACTGGGTGTTCTCCTCATTTATTTACGCCATTGTCAGCCTGTTGCTCTGCTTTGTCGTTATAGGTGTGCCGCTGTTAA
>CBIMZH010000353.1:0-3869 GCA_966248255.1 uncultured Cellvibrio sp. | reverse complement strand
GAGCGCGCTGCCCTGAGCCAGCATTTTGACTTCAATCTCCAGTGCCTGTGTAGCCGCACTGCAAAACCAGACAATCAACACCAACAACCAGCGCATCCGATTTCTCCTTAAATCCACAGATGTAAAATTTGCAGGCAAGCCCAGGCAAAAACTCCCGCTAATAAGTCATCCACCATAATGCCAAAACCACCCTGGACTTTTTGATCCAGCCAGCGAATTGGCCAGGGCTTGATAATGTCAAATAAACGGAAGAGCACAAAGCCGATCAGCAGCCAGATCCAACCAGCGGGAGCCATAAACATGGTGACCCAGTAGCCGACAAATTCATCCCAAACTATGCCGCCGTGATCGTGAACCCCCAGCGCCCTGGACGATCTATCGCACCAGAGCACACCCAGTGCAAAAGTCACCAACAGCCAACTTAAATACACAGGCCAGGATAAATCCTGAATCAACCAGTAAATGGGTACAGCCGCCAGGGTGCCGAAAGTGCCTGGGGCCTTGCGCGCTAAACCACTGCCAAAACCAAAGGCAAAAAAATGATTGGGGTTGGCAAGCAGCTCTTTAAAACTGGGATTTGTCATTTTGGGCTTGGTCACGTTGGGGTTAGCCATTAGAAATGTTGGAACCCCGTTTTTTGCAGCGCGAAGGGTTTGCCACCCCATTCGCAAATCACTTTTTGCCTGGGCACTATTTCGCCAATAACCGTGGCATTAATTTGCCCCTTGGCGATCAACATAGCCAGCTCCGGCATTTTTTCTTGCGGCACGGTAAAACAGAGTTCGTAATCGTCGCCGCCGGTTAGCGCCCATTCCAGCGCGCGGGCCTGATTGCCCAACTCGTCGATAGCGGCAGACAGCGGAATATTTTCCACATCAATAATTGCACCTACATCCGAGGCGTCGCAGATATGCTGCAAATCTGCCACCAAACCATCGGATATATCCAGCGCCGCACTGGCAATGGAGCGCAGCAGCAGCGCTTCTTTAATGCGCGGTACCGGGCGATAAAAACGCTCGTGCAAATATTCAATAGCCTCTGCTGAAGGCTGAATGCGATTTTGCAGCGCCGCCAATGCCGCAGCACCATCGCCCAGGCAGTGGGTGACCAGAATAAAATCGCCGGGGCTGGCGCCGTCGCGACGCAGGGCTTCTGCCGGCTTGACTGCACCCATGACCTGAATACTGACCGCCAGTGGGCCGGAGGTGGTATCGCCGCCAACCAGCGCAATGCCGTATTCGCGCGCGCATTTAAACAGGCCGCGACTAAAGGCGCGCAGCCAGTGCTCATCTGCCTTGGGCAGCGTCAGCGCCAGGGTAAACCACAGCGGCCGCGCGCCCATGGCCGCCAGGTCGCTGAGGTTGGTGCGCAGCGCTCGCTCGGCAATTAATTCGGCATCGGCATCAGCGGGGAAATGCACATCGGCAACCAGGCTATCGACAGACACAGCCAACTGCTCGCCGACTGGCATTTGCAGCAGCGCGCAGTCGTCGCCTATACCCAGGAGCACACCTTCCGCAGGCGACTCCGCCTGCTCGCGCTGAAAAAATTGCTGAATAAGTTCGAATTCGCCCGGCACAATCGTCTACTTAATCGGGTGGGAGCAGGCCGCGCTTAGCGGCCGCCGCGCTCGGCTTTTACTTCCAGTGCGCGAGTGACTTCGGCGGTTTTATCCAACACGCCGTTAATAAATTTGTGGCTATCTTCCGCACCAAATTTTTTCGCCAGGGACACCGCCTCGTTGATGACGACCTTGTAGGGTACATCGATACGGAATTTAAATTCGTAGGTAGCCATGCGCAGCAATGCGCGGGTAATTGCATCCAGTTCGTCCTGGGCGCGCTCCACCAAAAACGGCGTGTAGATATCGTCAATTTCGCTCAGGTGCTCAGGCACACCGTGGAGTATCTCGTGAAAATATTCCACATCCACCTTGCTCATATCGTTGTCGGTGCGGAACTCGGCCTCAATGGCGTTGATGCTGGAGCCGGCCATTTGCCACTGATAGAGCGCCTGCATGGCGTAGTGACGGGCCATACGGCGCACTGCCGCTGTGTGACCTTTTTGCTGGGCCGGGCCTGATTGACTTGTCATTTGCGGATACCTGAAAAGAACGCGGGATTGCCTGTGCAATCCCTGAAAAATTTACTTCAAAAAAACCTAACTGTCCTAAAGCAAGCTAAAAACTAAAGGGCAGGAATGCTGAGCGAATTAGATACGGCCCAGCAGTGAAACCATTTCCAACGCGGTAGAGGCAGCCTCAACACCTTTGTTGCCCGCCTTGGTACCAGAGCGCTCAATGGCTTGCTCGATGGAATCTACAGTGAGCACGCCGAAGGTTATGGTAACGCCGTACTGCAGGCCAACTTGCGCCAAGCCTTTAGTGCACTCGCCAGCAACATAATCAAAGTGTGGGGTGCCGCCGCGAATGACTGCACCCAAGGCGATAATCGCATCGTACTGCTTGGTGGCGGCAATTTTTTGCGCAACCAGTGGGAATTCAAAGGCGCCGGGGGCGTAGTAGATCACCACGTTTTCATCTTTGATGCCGTGGCGGCGCAATGTGTCCAGCGCGCCCTCTTTCAGGCTCTCTACCACAAAGCTGTTCCAGCGGCTGACGATCAGCGCGTATTTGCCCGAAGACTGGGAAAAATCACCTTCGATAACCTTGATATTGCTCATAGCCATGTCTCTATAAGTTTCAAAAAATATTCAGATTCAAAAAAATTAAGCGGCCAGCCAGCTGCGTTTAGGCATCAGCTTCCGGGCAAATATATTCGACCACTTCCAGATCAAAACCGGACAGCGCCGAGTAGCGCATGGGCGCCGACATAACACGCATTTTGCGCACCCCCAGATCGCGCAGTATCTGCGAACCTGTGCCCACCTGCTTGTAAATCACTTCGGCGCTGCGGCGCATCTGCTTGCCGGAAATCAGCCAGTCGATACTGTCTTCCACCTCTTTGGTGGATTCGTCATGACAGATCAGCAGCACTACACCGCGACCTTCATCGGCCACATGCTTGAGCGCATCCTGATAGGTCCAGCTTTTACCGCCGGCAACCGAGGTGCGCTTGAGGCTGAGTACATCGCGGGCTATATCCATCACATGCACCCGCACCAGGCAGGGCTCGGCATTTATCTCGCCCTTGACCATAACAAAGTGCAGGTCGCCACGGGCGGTATCCCTGTAGGTGCGCAGCTCGAATTCGCCGTAAAGCGTGTCCACTTTGCGGCTGTTGATGCACTCAACCGTTTTCTCTTTTGTTGCGCGGTAGTGAATCAGGTCGGCAATGGTACCGATTTTCAGATCATGCTGCTCGGCAAATCGCTCCAGATCGGGGCGACGGGCCATGCTGCCATCAGGGTTCATCACCTCAACTATCACCGAGGCCGGCTCAAAACCCGCCAGGCGCGCCAAATCACAGCCGGCTTCGGTGTGCCCGGCGCGGCTCATCACCCCACCCGGCTGCGACATCAGCGGGAAGATATGCCCAGGCTGAACCAGATCCTGAGCGCGGGCACTGGCCTTGACCGCAGTGCGCACAGTTAGCGCGCGGTCGGCAGCGGAGATCCCGGTACTCACCCCTTCAGCTGCCTCAATGGAGACAGTGAAATTGGTGGTGTGCTGGGATTTGTTGTCGGTCACCATCAAGGGCAAATCCAGCTGTTTGCAACGCTCGGGGGTTAAGGTCAGGCAAATCAATCCACGTGCATGGGTCGCCATAAAATTGATGTCGTCCGGCCGAACCTGCTCGGCCACCATAATCAGGTCACCCTCGTTCTCACGATCTTCATCGTCCATCAAAATGACCATCTTGCCATGGCGCAGGTCATCAATCAGTTCATCTATGGTGTTCAATTGCATA
>CBIMZH010000352.1:0-3874 GCA_966248255.1 uncultured Cellvibrio sp. | reverse complement strand
GGCTGAGCAGGGTGTTTTGCCTTAGCCGCGGCTCGCCAATACGCCCGGCTAAATCCAATGCCTGACTGATTTGACCTGGGTCTTGCCCCAGCTGGTCGGCCAGGCGGCTGAGCATGGGGTCCAGCTCCGCTGAGCTGGGTTGCGCGCTTATCCAGCTGGCCGCCGCCTGGGGATCGCTATGCAGCCATTGCTCAAAGGCGGTTTGCATCAACTGGGCGTTTTCCTGCCCCGGGTTCTGCTGGGCAAATCGGGTGGCAGCTTCAGGGTCCTGCTCGGCCCAGATGGCGCCCAGGCGACCGACTTGGGTCTGGTTGCTTGGTTGCTGATTGAGCCACTGCATGGCGGTTTCTGGCTCGTAGGGGGCCCAAAGGTCCACCAGGGCGCTTACCAGTTCGGCTTTGATACCTTCACTTGGGTCGAGATAATCAATTAAAAATGTTGCCGAATCATAGCGGCCAGCGCGCGCCAGGCCCTGAATGGCGGCCAGGTAGATATCTTTTTTCATCTCGCGATGGGCGCGCGCATAGCTGTCGGCAAAATCCAGCGCCGCCTGGGGTTGGCTGCTACCCATGGCCTTTAGCAAGGCCAGGTGAGCGCGGCTGTTCTGCGCTTGATTGTCTTCCAGCCATTGCCAGGCAGCGGCTGGATTGGTTGAGGCCCATTGCGCCAGTATCGCGGCCTGGGCGGTTTGCCTGGCTTGGCTTTTAAGTTGTTGGGCTTGCTCCAGGGCGGCTGTTGGGGCAGTTTTTGCCAGCTCCAGCAGCTGCTGCAGGCCAAGCTGGTCGCGTTCAAAACTGGGCCGCTCGGGCAGGGCAGCGGCAACCTGGGTGGCAACTGCGGGTGCTGATTCAGGCTGATTTAGTGGCGCTGGTGCAAGCTGCAGGGGGTAGCCGGACACTATTGTGGTATCCGATGTTACAGGTGCTGCTGTCCAGCGGCCTAAATAGAAGGCGCCCGCCAGGCAAAGGCTGCCCAGGGCCAGGGTAGTGAGCTTATTCATTATTGGTATCTGCTGCTGTGCATTTGCCAAATTGGCGATTTAATTATCTTATTATACTACTGCGGTGTCTGCCAGCGGCTATTCGCGCGCGGTGGGATTAGTCGTCGCGGGTGAGGACTTCCAATAATTCGATTTCAAATATCAGGTTGGAATTGGGCTTAATCAGCGCGCCGATTTGACGCTCGCCATAGGCCAGGTGCGCGGGCACATAGAGTTTGCGCTTGCCGCCCACCAGCATGTCCAAAATTCCCTGATCCCAGCCTTTTATCACCCGACCTGTGCCCAGCACACATTGAAACGGCCGGCCCTTTTTATGGGTGGAGTCGAACTCTGTGCCATCTTCCAGCCAGCCGGTGTAGTGAGTGGTGATCAAGGCGCCTTTGACGGCGGCTTTACCGCTGCCAATACGCAGATCCTGGATGTGCAGTTCGCTGGGAAATTCGTTCATGGCGCCAAGTGGATATTGGGCGGAGCCGCTAAAGCCGGCCCCGGAGTTGTTGCAGAGGTTTAAATATCTTCCTGAATAACCAGGACTTTGCGCGAAGGCACGTAGTAAAAGCGGAAAGGCTGGTTAACCGTGCCCAGGCCGTCGTCGCAGTTGGGCTCGGAATAGCTGGAGCTGGACGCACTTGAGGCGCTGCTGCTATTGCCTGTGTCGTCGTACTTGATCACCGCTTTGATACTGTTGGGGCTGTAGTCGTAAAAGGCCACCGACTTAATGCTGATCAGGCTGTCGCACTGGCCCAGCTGGCCGCGGTCGATCAGCAGCACCTGTCCCTCGTCAAAATTAACCACATCGCCGTCCCAGGGGTCATTGCTGACGTACTTGCCCCAGTAGTAATCCATTTGTGTTTCGTTGCGAATGGCTACCAGTTTTTTGTTGAGGTCATCGGGCGTGTAGAGGGGCGTAGTACCTGAATAGAGTCGCTCGGTGCCGCTCAGGCTAGTGCCCAGGCTGCTACTGGAGGAGCTGCTGGTAGTACTCGGGTTAAACGCTGTGTCGCGCTCGGCGCCACAGCCCTGTAACAAGCTGCCGAGCAATCCCAGGCAGAGCAGCAGGCGAAGATTCTTTAGGGTGATCAACTGAGTGTCCTTTAACAAATTAACAATTAGGAATTGAGGTAGTGGAGGAACTGACGCTCTATGGCGCCGACATCGGGGATAACCGCTTCCTCCCCTGCCCATGTGACATGCATAAGTTCAAAAGGTTTGTTATCCATGTCTTCGCGCTGGCGAATTTCCTCTTCATTGACCCGCGCCAGGCGCGGCAAGCCCTGGGTGATAATGGCAATAAAAGGCAGGGATTCATGTTCGCCAGTGGTGTTGAACACCGCCAGGCGCGAGCGCTGGTTGTGGCCGGCTTTGCTGTCGCCGTTCATCAGTTCGTAGGAGAGTACCGGAATTGTCTGTTCGCGCCAGATGGCATTGCCCAGATACCAGTCGGGAGCGCCTTCAACCTGGCTGATCTGGCTGATGGGTACAATTTCCGCCACCGTCACGTTGGGCACCAGCAGTATCTGCTCCTGCATGGGAATCATCAGGCTGGCGACTTCTTGCAGGGTCTTTTCTAGGCGCTGGGGGGCTCTCATGGTTAAGTCCTGTTTTGGCTTTAGGGCCTGTTGTTTTAGTTAAGCAGCGTAGAGTTCGCTCAGCCGCTGGGCGAGTGATTCAGGGGTGCCGGTAAACTCGACACAGCCGGTGGCCAGGGCTTCATTGGGCATAGAGTCACTGGTGCAATCGCTGGGTGACTGTACCCAGACACGGCCGCCCAGTTGCTTGACCAGGCGACTGGCATCGGCGCCATCATCGCCCATGCCTGTAAAAATAATCAAGCCGCAGTGCTGGCGGAAAACCCGCGCGGCATTGGCGCTCAGCTGGTCGATCGAGGGCGCGTAATCGCCGCTCCAACCCTGATTTTGCGCCACCGTCAGGGTGCGGTTGTCGAGGATACTGACCCTGTCCAGGGCGGTAACCATGACCAGGCAATTGGGGCTGAGCACCATGCCCTGGTTGGCCACCAGCGCCGGATAGCCGCCGGCGCTGGACATCATCCGCGTCAGGGGCGCCATCTGCTGGTGATCTATATGCTGCACATAGAGAAACACTACCCCCAGGTTGGCTGGCAGCTGCCGTAAAAAGCGCTTGACCGCCGAGGGGCCACCGGTGGAAGCGGCGAGAATCCAGAGGTCGCGCGCCGGGCGTGTCTGCTGCAAGTTTACATCGCCGCTCAACTGCGCCAGGCGCTGACTGGTGCGACGCAACCAGGCGCGGTACTCGTCACTGCCATAGGGGTAATCGCCGGAATCGCTAAAAATAATCGGCACCCGGCTTTGGCTCAGCAGCTGTTCCAGCAGTTGGTGATCAATGGGATAGTCTTCGGCAACATCAATCAGCCAGGCGTCCAGCGGCTGGTCGCTGGCGGGTAATTGCTGTTGATCCAGAATGAGTTGGCAGCCCAGCTGGTGGCCGGATTGGACCACCAGCTGCGCCAGGGATTGCTGTTTTTGGGCTGAATCCACCAGGATGCCCAGGCGCAAACCGGCCATAGGCTTAGTTCACCGGCTTGTGCAGCAGCTCCTGGATGTTTTCCAGCAGCAGATCTTCCTGGTAGGGCTTGCCCATGTACTTGTTCACACCCAGGCTGAAGGCGCGCTCGCGGTGCTTCTCCCCGGTGCGTGAGGTAATCATGATGATCGGCAGGTCCTTCAGGCGCGAACTGCTGCGAATATTTTTGGCCACTTCAAAGCCGTCCATGCGCGGCATTTCGATATCCAGCAGCATCACATCGGGGATGTGGTCCTGCAGCACCTGCAGCGCTTCGGCACCGTCTTTGGCGGTAATCACATGGAAGCCTTCGCGCTCCAGGAAGCGAGT
>CBIMZH010000351.1:0-3878 GCA_966248255.1 uncultured Cellvibrio sp. | reverse complement strand
GTGTTCTCGGTGGTGTGGTATCGGCCACGTTTTTTAGCCTGCTCTTGGTGCCGGCCAGTTACAGTCTGGTCAAGCGTGGCAGTTGGTACCTGCAACAACTGCTGGGCCAAGGGGGCAATTCGCGCCGCGTGTCATCAGTGGACTTATCAACGTCCACATCTTTCGTTTGCGATCTGGCCAAGCCCGGATCATCACAAACCAGCGCACAAGCTCAGGGAGAGGGACAAGTATGACCTTGGCATGGCCATCGCTAATTTACGTCAATCTGGTGCTGATTCTGGTGGCGCAGTTCAGTGGGGCTCTGCTGCTCTATCTTGGCCATGCTCACCAGAACTGGCTGGCTCGCCCATTGGGGACCTTATGGCGTTGGCTGGGCGTGACGCTGTTGCTGGCCAGTTTGATCGGTGCTTGCAGCCTATTTCCGGTGAATACCTCCATTTGTGCCTATAGCCTGGGTTTGATGTTGTGGTGGGGACTGCTGCCTTTTTGCCCACTGCTGCGGAACTCACTTTTAATATGGAAGAAAAGTACCTGTGAACACTGAACTAAAGGCTAACAACAAGCGCCTCCCCATACAGCCGGACTGGTGGAGTAAAACTCTGGGTGGCGCGATCCTGGGGTTTAGCCTGGCACTGGCGCTCTCGGGTTTATTTGCCTGGTTGGGGCCGGGCGGCCTGGCGGCACCGAATAAGGTGCAATTTGTCATGTGGCTGATTGCACCTCTGTGGATGCTGGTGTTTAGTCTGGTTTATCTGGTGCCCAAGGGGTGGCAGGTAGTGCTCGGCCTGACTTGCGCCAATCTTGCCGCTTATGGGGCATTGTTTGTGGTGCGTTATTGGGCTGTCCAAGGGAGTGCAGGGCCGTGAAAATTGCCAGCGATATTCTGCGGGTATACCGCAGCCTGCATACCTGGGTAGGTATCACCGCCGGGCTGCTGCTGTTTATCGGCTTTTATGCGGGTTCGCTAACCATGTTCAAGCAGCCGCTGGATCGCTGGATAAGCCCGCCACAGCAGCGTTTGGCCCCCTTGTCTCCAGCTCAACTGGATTTACTGGTACCTCAGGTGCTGGCCATTCACCCGGGCGTCGCTAAGGAGTTTACCCTGCAATTGCAGGACAGCGAAAACATCAGTGCCCCCATGATCTGGAGTCAAGGCGAATCAGGACGCGAGCTGGCAATTAATGCCCCGCGCTGGCAGGCGAGCTTTTCCGCCGATGGCAAATTGGTGACTGAAGCTATTAAACCTTCGCGTTTTGGCGACCTGGTGGACATGCTGCACCGCACCGCTGGCGTTCCCGGGTTTCTGGGGGATGATTACCTGGGTGTCTACCTGCTGGGTGTTGCCGGGGTGATGTATTTTTTAGCGCTGGTGTCGGGGTTAATGTTGTTGTTACCCACTCTGGTTAAAGACTTTTTCGCTCTGCGTCGCGGCAAAAATAACAAGCGTTTCTGGCTGGATGCGCACAACGTAATTGGCATCAGCAGTTTGCCATTTCACTTGGTAATCAGCCTAACTGTAATCGTATTTGCCTTTCACGATCAGTTGTATCAGGCGTTGGGTCAGGTGGTTTATGCGGATCAACCCATGTTCACCCCACCCAAGGCAGCGCTCCATACCTATCCACTCGAACAACTATTGCCGGTATCCAGATTAGTGGCAGGGGTTGAGGCGGAAGCACCTGGGTTTGTGGTTACCGATTTACTTTATATGAACCTGGACACTACCAGGCCTATGGTGCGGGCTGGTATTTACCAGGCTGAAGCCTTGGTGCACGGGCCAGTCACCGCCTACGTGGGGATCAATCCATTTACTGGCGAAATAACTAACACTTCCATGCTGCCGGGCAAAGCCGATACATGGGGTGGGCTGGTTAATTATTTTTTTGCACTGCACTACGGTAGTTATGGTGGCGACCTGGTGCGCTGGGGCTATTTTGTCATGGGCTTGGGTGGCGCCTTTTTATTTTATACCGGTAACCTGTTGTGGATAGAGAGCCGGCGCAAACGCGACCGAGGTGCGGGTATCCGTGTGCAGCCGCGCGCGACTCGCATCATGGCGGCGCTGACTCTGGGTGTCAGTCTGGGGTCGATCCTGGGTGTGTGTCTAGCGTTAGTATCCGGTAAATGGGTTTGGGCTTTTAGTCTTGCCTATCAGTTGCCGGTGAATCTCAACCAGGCCTATCTCTGGGTCTATTACACCAGCTTTCTTGCCTGTCTGCTGTTTGCCTTCTGGCGTGGGCCAGCGCAAGCGGCCTGGCAATTGTTGGCCGGCTGTAGCAGTGCTTGCCTGTTGATACCAATAACCTCATTGCTTGCACTTGTTCCCGGGCTGGGCTTTTGGGCCTATAGCAGTACTGCCAGTCTGGCGGTGGATTTGATTGGTTTCAGTTTTGCCTTGCTCTTCGCCCTGGCGGCTTACCACAGCCGCCGTCGAGCTCACCACGGTACTGCCGATAGCATCTGGTTTGCGTCCCAGGGGCTCGCTTCTGGTCATAACACCACTCAACCGACTTCTTGTACTCCGGTTACTCGCTTGCAAGCCGCTAACCGGTCAAGCGCAATCCGGGCGAAAGGAGAGGTGCAGTGAACAACCGCAGGTCTCTAGGGCATTCACTTAATCCGTTTGGTGGCGCCGAATTTGACGCATGGTATGGCGTTGCTAATGAGGCCGAGGACTTTGCCTTGCATAAGGCTGAACTGGTGGGCAGCCGCCGCTGGTGGGAACACCTGGCCAACCTGGGTACACCGTTGCGGCGGGTGTTAAATGAGTGCGAGCAGGAGCTGGTATTTATTTGGCGTGACAGCCACGAGCAACCGGCCTCCCAGGTGTTTATTGAGCTTTACTCCCACACGCCTCATATCAACGAGGCGCTCACCCGCTTAACTCGCATCGGTGATACAAACGTCTGGTACTGGCGCACACGCTTGCCACTGGATTGGCGCGGCAGCTACTTCTTTTTACCGGTGACAGCGGCAGATCTCCCTATCCCCGAAGGGGGCGGACTGCGTCGCCGGTGGTGGATTAATTTGATGGAATGCCGTGCCCAGGCTGACCCGCTTAACCCTGTTCCGCCACATAACGGCAGCTGGGGGTTGCCGCTCTCGGGTATTGATTTGACGGCGAGTGTGCGCACCCCGGAGATGCATCCGACACATGTGCCTTCGGTATTGGACAAGCTGCGCTGGGCGAGTGAGCAACTGTGCAATGAGCGCGATATCTGGTTCTTTGATTCAAGGCTTTTTGATGGGCACCACACCCAAGAGCATGGGTGTGGTTCGACCGACGCAGTGCCACTGGTGCTGCTATTGGATGGCCATTACTGGGCGCAGCAGCCGGTGTTTGTCCAAAGGTTACACACCATGACGCGGGCAGGGCAGTTGCCGGTGGCGCAGTACGTCTTTATTGACGCATTAAGCCCGCTGGCGCGCAGCCGCGAATTGCCCTGCAACCTGGGCTTCTGGCAGGCGCTGCAGCAGGAGTTATTGCCATTGTTGGACGAACGCTATGGCATCACCGCCAATCCGCACCTGACACTGGTCGCGGGTCAGAGTTTTGGCGGCTTGTCGGCAGTGTATGCCGCGCTCAATTGGCCAGAGCGCTTTGGGCGGGCGCTGAGCCTATCCGGCTCTTTCTGGTGGCCGGATGCTACCGAAACCGGCGCTGGCGGCGAACTGGTTCAGCAGGTTTTAAACGGACGATCACACCGCCTGAAGCAGTTGCACAAGTTGTCGATCAACCTGTCCATCGGCAGTTATGAGCAGGACATGCTCGGCGTCAACAAGGCGATGTATGAGGCGCTCAAGGCTACAGAAATCCCCGTCGCTTACCGCGAGTTTCGCGGCGGCCACGACTGGCTGTGTTGGCGTGAAGAACTATT
>CBIMZH010000350.1:0-3880 GCA_966248255.1 uncultured Cellvibrio sp. | reverse complement strand
ATCTAAACCAGCGAGGGAAAAAATGCGCGGCGAAAAATAAATAATAAAGTTGATGCCCGAGAGCTGGTTAAAGGCCGCAATTAAAAAGGCAAATAACACCGGCAATTTAAAGCGCCCGGAAAACAGCTGATCGCTGTGCACCTGGGCGGCACTGGCGCGGGCCTCGCGAATTAATTGCTCGGGTTGCGGCTCACCCAATGTAGTCCAAATCGCTTTGGCTTTTGCCTCGGCGTTGCGCGCCAGCAGCAGCCAGCGCGGGCTTTCCGACACCGGCAGCAACATCAGCAAAAACGCCAGTGCGGGAATGGCCTCCACCCCCAGCATCCAGCGCCAATCGTTGGCGCCTGCACCGGCAATCAGGTAGTTGCACAAATAGGCGCACAAAATGCCAAACACAATTTGAAACTGGTAGAGCGCCACCAGCCGACCGCGTTTGGCGGCGGGGGCAATTTCGGCGATATAGGCGGGCACGGCAATGGAGGATGCCCCCACCCCCAGGCCGCCGATAAAGCGCCACAGGGAAAAGCTGTAGGGGTCGCCCGCCAGCGCCGAGCCCAGCGCCGACACCAGATAGAGCAGACCAATGGCGACCAGCGTGGGTTTGCGGCCATAGCGGTCGCAGGGAATATTGCCCAGCAGCGCGCCCAGCACTGTGCCCCAGAGCGCCGAAGACATAATAAACAGCCCGTGAAACAGCGGCCCATGCTGCCAGAGCGCCTGTATCGGCTGGTCGGCACCGGAAATTACGGCGGTATCAAAACCGAAGAGAAAGCCCGCGAGGGCAACGCTTAATGCCCAATAAAAAATCTTGTTCATCTGAATACCTGGCGTTAGCAACATTATTCTTGCCGATAACCCAGCCAGGGATTGGCTTGAGTCTCGACCACTTATTAAATCACCGTGAATTAATATATTCGATAAAAGCCAAGGCAAAGTCAAGTTAATGCGCGTAAAGAGAGATCGAGAGAAGGGAAGACAGAGGGATACGAGAGAGGAAGACAGAAGGGGCGAGCAGGAAAGACAGAGGGATGCGCTGAGGGAAGAACAAAGAGGCGGATAAGACAAGCCCCCAGCTGCTGCCGGGGGCCTCAGAGTAAATCCGTTAAAGCGGGTGAATCGGTTTAAGTGGACGCTAGTTAGCGGGAGTAAAACGACCTGTCCAACCGCCACCGCTGGCCATGTTGATTGTCAGCTTGGTAGCGCTGGTCACTGCTTGCTGCTGATGGCGGTAATCCTCCGCCCAGCGGTCGGCGTTAATGCCATCGGCAAAGCTGTCCAGCTGGTAGTTGCCAGCGCCGAGGAAGGACAGGTCCAGCACCAGCTCGCGCGGGTTTTCATCGTTCATGGCGCCAATAAACCACTGCTTGCCGCTGCGTCTGGCTACCGCCACATAGTCGCCCACCGCGCCCGCTAACACACGGGTTTCATCCCAAACCGCGGGTACCTGGGCGATAAACGCGGTGCACTCGGCCTCTTTCATATAGTTGGAAGGGGTGTCGGCAAGCATCTGCAGCGGGCTTTCAAACACGCTAAACATGGCCATCTGCTGCACCCGGGTGGTCTGGCTCATGGGCCGCTCAAAGCGCACGGCAAAGGTATTTTTGCCCTCCTCGGTACTGTAGTGGGCGTTGACCATAGCGCCTGGGGTGTAATCCATGGCGCCGGCCACCATGCGGATAAACGGCAGGGTGGTGTTGTGCTCGGGAGTGCTCTCGGTGCTCCACTTGTTCCACTCCAGGCCTTTAACGCCCTCGCGGGTAATCACATTGGGATAGGTGCGCTGCAATCCAGCTGGCTTGTAGGCGCCGTGGAAGCTGACCAGCAGTTTGTGCCTCGCCGCCTCGGCCGCCACCTTCCAGTAGTAGTCCACCATCAGCTGGTCGTCGCGCTGCATAAAGTCCACTTTAATACCGGCCACACCCAGTTTGGCAAAGCGCGCCATGGCCGGTTTGAACTGCTCATCCAGGGTTTTCCAGGTCATCCACAATATCAGTTTGACGTTTTTCTGTTTGCCGTAGGCCACCAGTTCTTCGATATTCATCTCTGGCACTGTTTTAAGCAGATCGCCCAGGGGATACCAGCCTTCATCCAAAATCACATACTCCAGGCCGTATTGGGCGGCGAAGTCTATGTAGTACTTGTAGGTCTGGGTGTTAACCCCGGATTTGAAATCCACACCCCAGATATTGTTGGCGTTGTACCAGTCCCAGGCCACCTTGCCCGGTTTGATCCAGCGGGTGTCGGCGACGCGGCTGGGCGCGGCCAGCTGGTAGGGCAATTGGTTTTCAATCAGCTCGCCGTCGTTGCGCGCTATAGCGAGAATGCGCCAGGGGTAGCTGCGCTTGCCCTGGGTTTTGGCCAGATAGTCGCCGCGTTTAAGGATCAGCCGCTCGCGGTCGGGGGAGCGGGTTTTATCCTCGGCGGGGAAGATGCCAAATTGCGTGGGTACAGCGGCAAAGGTGCCCTTAAGTTGATTGTTGCCCTGAGTTTGCAGCCAAAGGCCGGCGTAGTCCTCCAGGTCGGATTCGGTAATCAGTACCTTCATGCCCTGGCTGCTGACCAGCGCTGGCAAGCTGGACAGGGTTTCGCGCGGGAAGTCCGCCAGCGGCTTGTGAATGTAAGTGCGCTCGTTGTGGGAGTAAAAGCCCTCCTCCACCGGCAAAAAGCCCTGGCTGTCGGCGCCAAAATTAAACTCGGCCTGCTCGCTGGCTACGCTCACCTTGCCCTTCAGCTGGGTGACAAAGCGGTAGGCGACGCCATTGTTATAGGCGCGAAACTCCAGCGCCCAGGGCTGGTTAAAGTCGATATGCAGCTGGCGGTAGTGGTCGCGGATCTCGGCGCTTTTGACCTGCACCTCCGGCTTGAGCAGCTGATCCACTTCGCTGGTCTGCTGGGCTTTAATGGCCAGCTCGCTCATAAGCTTTTTACCCGCCACCTCCAGGCCTATAGCCGAGGGCAGCAGCAGCGGCTTGCCATCCACCTGCACCTGATAGCTGATGCCCTTGTTAACACTGACTTCCACCTGGATACGGCCATCGGGCGAACTCAGCTGGGCGGTTTCCGCGAATAGGTGCTGACTGAGCAGCAGCTGGGCCAGGCCCGCCAGGCCTAACAGCAATTGACGAAATTTCATGGGGTTACCTCGTGTCTTGGGTGGGCCCTGCTTGCGCCTCACCGAATTATTTTTAGCTTGCCGTGGACAGTGGCGCTCAGACTGAACACCAAATGCACTAGGCAGCATTTAATCACACTGGTTTAATTAGTCAATAATTATATTTATCTGATTATTTATTTGCCTGGCAAAATAGCGGCTTTGCAGAAGCGTTCGATATAGGCCTCATGGGTCGGCAACTGCTGGGCAGCGGCGGCCATGGCCGCGCGCAGCTTGTCCAGCCAGCCGGGGCCATCAAACTCGCGGTGCGCCAGCAGCGGGTCCAGCCGCTGGGGGAAATTCAGCTGGCCTATATGCACCGCCAGCCAGCTGGCATTGCCGAACAGGTCCATCTCCCCCGGAATCAAACGGCCATAGCGGCGAAAGTGCTCTATGCGGTAGGCGAGGCTGTCGGGCACCTGCATTTGCGCGCAGTAGCGCCAAAGCTCGCTGTCGTCGCGCTGGGTGAGGTGATAGTGAAGAATTAAAAAGTCGCGGATACGCTCAAACTCGGCGCTGGCAATGCGGTTGTATTCGGCAATCACCAGCGGGTCGAAATCCCGGTCGGGGAAAAGTGCCAGCAGCTTGGCGATACCCGCCTGAATCAGGTGAAGACTGGTGGATTCCAGCGGCTCCAAAAAGCCGCCGGCCAGGCCCAGGGCGATCACATTCTTGTTCCAGAACTGCTTGCGCCTGCCGGTGGTAAAGCGCAGCAGGCGCGGCTCGGCC
>CBIMZH010000349.1:0-3880 GCA_966248255.1 uncultured Cellvibrio sp. | reverse complement strand
TGTTCCAGGCGCAACTGGGCACCATTTTTGAAAAGACCGAACGCGTTGCCAAGCTAGCGCAATTTATTGCCAGCAAGTTGGGCGCCGATGAAGCGCTGGCGCTGCGCGCTGGTGAGCTGTGCAAGTCCGACCTGGTCACCGATATGGTGGGCGAGTTCGACGATATGCAGGGTATTGCCGGTTACTATTACGCGCAAAACGATGGCGAGCACGCCGAAGTGGCCGCGGCCATGAACGAGCAGTATATGCCGCGCTTTGCGGGCGATCAGTTGCCCGCCACCACCACCGGCACAATCGTGGCGCTGGCAGATCGCCTGGATACCATCAGCGGTATTTTCGGTATTGGCCAACAGCCCACCGGCTCCAAAGATCCTTTCGCCCTGCGTCGCGCCAGCATTGCGGTGCTGCGTCTGCTGGTGGAAAAAAATCTGGCCCTCGATTTGCGCGAACTGCTCAGCTTAGCCAAAGCGCAACACAAGGCGCTGACGGTGGGCGATGAACTGGTGGATCAAGTCACTGGCTATATGCTCGATCGCTTCCGCGCCATGTTTGAAGATGCGCAGATTCCTGCGGAAGTCTTCCAGGCGGTCAATGCCAAGCAGTTGTCGCAGCCACTGGATATCAACCAACGCGTACTGGCGGTTAACGAATTCAGCAAACTGGCCCAGGCCCAGGCATTGGCTGCCGCGAACAAGCGCGTATCCAATATTCTCAGCAAGCACACAGGTGAACTGAGCGGTGTCGTGCACAACGACCTGCTGCAGGAAGATGCCGAGAAGCAACTGGCCCGCGCCATCAGCGGCAAAGCCGAACTGGTTACGCCACTGTTTGCCAAGCGCGAGTACACCCAGGCGCTGGCGGCACTGGCGGATTTGCAACAGCCAGTGGATGCGTTTTTCGATAGCGTTATGGTTAACTGCGAAGATCAGGCGCTGCAACAAAACCGCCTGTCACTGCTGACCCAATTGCGCGGTTTGTTTTTGGAAGTGGCAGATATTTCTTACCTGGTACCAGCGAAAAACTAAAACAAACCCCACCCTAGCCCTCCCCTTCGCAAGGGGAGGGGATTAGCTGCTCGCACAGAGTTAAATCGTCGCGGAGTCAGTCCCTCCCCCTTGCGAAGGGGGAGGCTAGGAGGGGGTTAATCAACCTAGGTAAACAAATGAAACTTATCATTCTCGATCGCGATGGCGTGATCAATCACGACCGCGATGACTTTGTGAAATCTGCGGAAGAGTGCGTGCCTATAGACGGCAGCATTGAGGCCATAGCGCGCTTGCACAAAGCCGGTTACACCGTGGTGGTCGCCACCAATCAATCGGGTTTGGCCAAGGGTTTATTTGACCTGGATGACCTGGAAGCCATGCACGAGAAAATCACCCAGCTTGTACTTGAAGCGGAAGGCGAATTGGGTGCAATTTTTTACTGCCCCCACGCCGATGAAGACAACTGTAAATGCCGTAAACCGCAACCGGGCATGCTTGAAGCCATAGAGGCCGAATTTAATACCTCGGTGGAAAGCTGCTATTTTATTGGCGACAAAATTAAAGATTTACAGGCTGGCGCAAGCAAAGGTTGCAAACCATTGTTGGTACTCACTGGCAAGGGCGCACAAGCCCAGGCCCAATTGCAAGCCGAAGATCTGGCTGCGGTTGCCCCCGAATTAACAGATCTGGATATCCCCGTGTGCGCCGACCTGGCCAGCGCCGTGGATATGATTCTCGCTCAAGCTTAAGGACACAGTGTGCTCTATTTGCGCAGTATGATTTTTGCCATTGGCTACAACCTCACCAGCGCCCTCGCCGGTTTGGTGGCTGTCATTATTTGGCCAATACTCCCCTATGCCGCGCGCTGGCGCATAGTCACTTTGTGGAACCGCTTTGTGATGTTCTGGCTGCGCGTCTGCTGCGGCATCCGCTATGAAGTGATTGGCAACAAGCACCGCGAGGCCTTTCCCGCGGTAGTTATGGCCAAACACCAGAGCACCTGGGAAACCATGTTTCTGCAATTTTATTTTGGCCCCTGCAGCACCATTCTTAAAAAAGAATTGTTGAGCATTCCCTTTTTCGGTTGGGGCCTGGCCAGTTTGCGCCCCATTGCGATTGATCGCAGCAGCCCAGTGCAAGCGCTGAAGGATGTTAAAAACAAAAGCCTGGAGCGGATTGCCCAGGGTAATAATATTTTGATTTTCCCCGAGGGCACACGCACACCGGTTGGCCAGGTGGGCAACTATGCGCGCAGCGGTGCCGATGTGGCGATTAGTGCTGGCGTACCAGTGATTGCCGTAGCGCACAATGCCGGTGAAGTCTGGCCGCACAAACACTTTTACAAGTATCCGGGCAAGATCACTGTAGTCATCAGCGCACCCTTTGCCACCGAAGGCAAAGACCGCAAAGCTCTGACCGAAGAAATTAAAAACTGGATTGAAGGCGAAATTGCCAAGATGCCCAAAGGCCGTCGCGACTAAGCCTTAAAAATTCCGCAGATAAAAAAGCCTTTGCGCGCAAACGCAAAGGCTTTTTTTTGGCAGGCGATAAACCAAACTGGCTGCTGGCTAGCGCTTGTACATCTGGCGCTAGCCAGCAGAGATTTATTTACCAGTCTGGCTTATTTAATAGTCGCGCTACCCTCTTTTAATACCACTACAGTGGTTTGTGAGTCCCAGTAGTATTTCTTTTCAATCACCAATGGCTTGTTGGCGGTATTGGTAATTTTGGTATCGGCGGTGTAGGGGTATTCCTGGTTCAAAATCATCGCCTTGGGCTTTTTATTGTCATCGCCACAGGCGGACAAACCCAGAGCAATTACCCACAGCAGCGCCAACTTAATTAGTGAATTTTTCATCTTTGTCTCCTTATTGCGCGGCTGGGAAGGTGAGAGTTAGATTGAAGGATTCATCGGTAGATTCAAACCCCGTAGCCACAGCGCCAGAGCCGGATTGATAAATGGGCTCGCTTACTCCATTGGCAATCAGGGTTATAGATTTCAATTCACCTGTGCCCATATCTATCGCCACTTCCGGTAGATCTTCAGCAACTTTTTGCGATCGAGGTTTAGAAAATTCGTTAATGTAACTAGACAGTCTAAAAGTAACTGTAATACCTGGCGCATAACAACAGGCAGAAACAGTAACTGTTGCGCCAGGAGCTAAGGGAGCATCCAAGGTTACGCCTGTAGCTCCAAAAGTGCCTGTCAACTCATTAGTTGTAGTTGTCGAGTCCAGTATCGATGTAAGCGTTGTCGTCGACGTAAGGTTTGCTGTAGTGATGATGCTAGTATCATTCACTACAATTGTGCCTGGAGCGCCTTGGATCGTCTGCTGAGTATTACCACTAGTCACAATAGTAGAATCTGCTCCTGTGGTAACTGTGGCCGAATTACCACCGAGCGAGCTTAGAGTCACCTGCGAATTGCTATCGAATTGATTAATGACAGCTGTCGACCCAGAGCCCGAGCTAAGTGTACTACCCGAACTTTCAGAACCGCCGTTGGTTATCACAGTGGTACCCGTGGTTGATACAGTCCCGGTGGTTATCAAGCCAGTACCCGTATTGCTAGATACCAGACTTGCTGAACCTGTATTAACAGTCACCTGCGCATTGGTATCAGTCGTGGTTACAGAACCGCCCTGCTGAGTTGTGCCAGCAGAGGATTGCGAGCCTGCCGATACGCCCGTAGTGGTCTCACCAGTTTCTGTGTTAGTGGTTACAGAGCCATTGGCAAAGCTGCTATTGCCCTGGTCATCCGGATCACTGGTTTTGCTGTTAATGCTGGTAGTTGTGGTATCAGTGCTAGTGTTGCTGGAAGTACAGCTGTCACAAATAACTGCAGGCGTGTTATTCACTTTTTGGAAAGTGATTGCTGCTTTACAGCCGGAAGT
>CBIMZH010000348.1:0-3888 GCA_966248255.1 uncultured Cellvibrio sp. | reverse complement strand
GATCAGATAGTGGTGGTGGCGCGTATGGAAAGCCCCATGGACCTGGGCTTTTCGGTGCGCGTTGGCTATCGCCGCCGCCTGCTGGACGCCAATTCCGGGGTGCTTTTGTACGGCTTGGCGCCGGCCGAAGTGCAGGCCATCTGGATGCCGCAGCTGTCCGCCGGGGTGGATATGGAGCGAATCGAGCGGTTCCTGTCCAAGGCCCGTAAAGCGGTGGACCAGGGGTATATCTGCTCGCCCAGCGAGTTTGTCGATGGGGTTACCGATTACAGTCTGCCAATCCTCAGCATGCACGGTATAGCGGCGGTGCTTACGGTGCCCTATATCAGCATCAAAAGCCTGCCGATGAGCGAGCGGGAAATTGTAGAGGTTATCCGCAAGGCCACCCAGAAAATTTCTGAATCCCTCTTGGATGACGGTCGCTAGTCGTTCTGGCTGCGCGCGACTGACTCTGTAATACCCGGGCGCCAGTCGGCTAGGGCTGACTGGCGCTAAATTTCCCGAGTTAATCCTGCACAGGTGCGACCCAGGTCGCCCGGGCAAAAACTTTGCGCTTCAAGCTAAAAGTCTAATTTACTATATGCTTGAAATCGTATACATTGGCTGTCAATTTTATAGACGATGCCATTTTTAATTATAAAAAAGAGGTTGGCGTGAACTCCTTGGAAGTTGTTGTCCCAGGGTCAAGTGTCGAGCGAGGCTTAGGCGGCGCGCGCGCATTTGGCCTGTCTCAAGTCCAATTGTCCCCGCTGGGATTTGGCGCCGCACCTATTGGCAACCTTTACGCTTCGGTTAGCGAGGCCCAGGCACAGTCGGCACTGGCTGCCGCGGCAAGGTTGGGCATTGGCTATATAGATACAGCTCCCCATTACGGCTTTGGCCTGAGTGAAACCCGCCTGGGGCAGTTCCTCTCCGCCAGGGCGCATTCCCCTGTGCTATCGACCAAAGTGGGGCGGCTGCTGGTGCCCACAGAGGCCACCCAAAAGGTGCGCCACGGCTTTGTCGATACCCCGGCGCTGGAGCCGCAGTTTGACTACAGCTACGAGGGCGTGATGCGCTCGTTTGAATCCAGCTTGGCCCGCCTTGGCCGCGATTCGGTAGATATTCTTTTTGCCCATGATCTGGGCAAGCTCACCCACGGCGATCAGCACCCACAGCTGTTTAAAACCTTTATGGAGGGCGGTTACAAAGCCATGGCTCAACTCAAAGCCGAGGGCAGAGTAAAAGCCATAGGCCTGGGCGCTAACGAGTGGCAGATTTGCGAGCAGGCCATGGACCATGGCGACTTTGATGGCTTTTTACTGGCGGGCCGCTACAGCCTGTTGGAGCAGGGCGCGCTGGAGACATTTTTCCCGCGCTGCGCGGCCCAGGGCGCTTCGGTGATTATCGGTGGCCCATTTAACTCCGGCATTCTCGCCTCAGGGGTAAAAGGCCCAGGCCCCAAATATTACAACTACGAACCAGCCCCGGCGGATATAGAGGCCAGAGTGGCGCAGTTGGAAGCTGTGTGCGATGAGTTTGCGCTGCCCCTGGCTGCCGCCGCTTTGCAATTTCCCTTGGCACATCCGCAAGTGGTTTCGGTATTGGCCGGATTTGCCAGCAGCTCTCAGGTGGAACAGGCGGGCGCCTGGATGGCGCAGCCAATTCCCGACGAATTTTGGCAGCGCTTGCGCGAGTTGCAGTTGATTCACCCGCACGCCCCTGTAGCGTGCACGCCCAATAAATAGCAATCCCGGAAGAATTTTTATGACAAGCAGTGCCGGCCAAACCCTGGCCGAAAAACAACAGCTGATTTTGCTTCACCCCAGCGACAATGTGCTTATTTGTGTTGCGCAAATTCACGCGGGTGACCTGTTGGACATTGACGGCGAAGCCATAACGGCGGAAAAAGCCATTGGCGTCGGCCACAAACTGGCGCGAGTGAACTTGCAGCCGGGTGACAAGGTCCTTAGATACGGTGCGCCCATAGGCTCTATGACATCGCCAGCCGCCAAAGGTGAACACGTGCATATGCACAATATGAAAAGCGATTACATTCCCAGCCACACGCGTCAGTCGCAAAGCGAAAATAACAACTAATTTATTGCCCAGAGATGTAAGGAGTCGCCATGAACTCACCTCAAAGTTTCCCCGCCTTTTTGCGCGCCGATGGTCGCAAGGGTATCCGCAATGTGATTCTGGTGGCTTATCTGGTGGAGTGCGCTCACCATGTGTCGCGCCGTATAGTCACCCTGGCCAATGATCTGGATGTGCATTTAATTGGCTTCCCCGGTTGCTACCCCAACAGCTATGCCTACCAGATGATGCAGGCCGTTTGCACTCACGCCAATGTCGGTGGTGTGCTGCTGGTGTCGCTCGGTTGTGAAAGCATGAACCGCGAAAAATTACTCGCCGACATTCTCGCCTCGGGTCGCCCGGCCGAGTTGCTGGTGATTCAGGAAGCCGGTGGCACCAAGTCCACTATAGAAGCTGGCGTCGCTGCCGTGGCGCGCCTCCAGGCTCAGGCAGCGCAGGTTGCGCGTGTGCCTATGTACTTAAACGAATTAATTGTCGGGACTATATGTGGTGGCTCCGATGGCACCAGCGGCATTACCGCCAACCCAGCGGTAGGGCGCTGCTTTGATGCCCTGGTGGCCGCCGATGCCACCTGCATTTTTGAGGAGACAGGCGAGCTGATCGGTTGCGAAACCATTAGGGCTGATCGCGCTATTACCCCCGAGTTGGGCGCCGAAATTGAAGCCTGTGTGGAAAAAGCCGAGCGCTATTACCGCATTATGGGCTTTGGCAGTTTTGCCCCGGGCAATGCCGATGGCGGCCTGACTACGCTCGAGGAAAAATCCATGGGCGCCTATTCCAAATCCGGCTCATCGCCCATTAGCGGTTTAATCAAACCGGGCGATATCCCTCCTGCGGGTGGATTGTATTTACTCGACGTAGTACCCGATGGTGAGCCGCGTTTTGGCTTCCCCAATATTTCCGACAATGCCGAAATTGTTGAGCTGATCGCCTGTGGCTCCCACGTGATTTTATTTACCACCGGGCGTGGCTCTGTGGTTGGCTCGGCGATATCACCGGTGATAAAAGTCTGCGCCAACCCGGAAACCTATCGCCGCCTGGCGGAAGATATGGATGTAAACGCCGGCCGTATTTTGGAGGGCGCCGCCAGCCTGGATGAGGTGGGTGACGAAATTCTGCAGCAGGTGATTGCGGTATCCTCTGGCCAGCGCAGCTTGTCGGAGGCCATGGGCCACCAGGAATTTATTCTCACTTACAAGGCTTTTGAGCCTATAGGTCCCAGCTGTTTGCCGGTGAGGCAAATAGCTTAAAGAGGTCCTAGCTGTTTGCCAGTAAGGCAAATAGCTTAGCCAAATAAATTAAACAAACATTCAAGTTGTCGAAGTAACAGGGTTGTTAAATTAAAAATTGTGTAGGGATTCGGCAACTGTTTAACCGAGTCTTGGCAGACCGAAGGTTGGGGCTAGTAGAGACCAACCTTCGTTTTTAGCCAGCCAATAAATTACTTGCTCCAACAATAATGAAATTGCCAGCGAGAACGCTATGAAACGTCTGCAAGGAAAAACAGCTCTGGTCACTGCTGCCGCTCAGGGTATAGGCCGCGCTGCGGCCGAACTTTTTGCCGCCGAGGGCGCGCGGGTGATAGCTACAGATATCAATATGCCGCTGCTGCGCGAGCTGCAGGGCTGCGACTTGCGCGAGCTCAATGTGCTCGATCAGAGTCAAATCCAGGCACTCGCTGATCAATTGAGTGAAGAGCAGGGCGGCATAGATATTTTGTTTAACTGTGCCGGCTATGTGCACAGCGGTACTATCCTCGATTGCGATGAAAAGGCTTGGCAGTTTTCGTTTGATTTAAATGTCAGCTCCATG
>CBIMZH010000347.1:0-3891 GCA_966248255.1 uncultured Cellvibrio sp. | reverse complement strand
CTGTATACCTAGCTTGCTGGCATCGGCAAAGACGTTATCCAAATCGTTGCAAAGGCCGATGACTAGATACTTTTGCAATGTAGTGAATTCAAAGGGGACTTTTACGAGGGAAATTACCGCGGGCTTTTCCGGTGAGCGTAAATCGCCGGCCTGGCTGACAACCTGGCTTTGTTCGCCGCTGTAAATTTTTTGCGATTCGGGAACATCTGCTTGAATCAGGAATTGCTTGCCATTGTCAAAGGCAAACGCCTTTTCGGTTATCGGGTGGATCAGATAATCGCCGCGACTGTTGGTGGCGATAAGCGTCAGGCTGACGGGCAGGTTTTTTTGGATTAAATCGAACATCCGCTCCAGGTCGAGGTTAATGACCAGCACGCCCAGCAGTTGCTTATTGGCGTCGTAGGCGGGGGTAGATAAAATCAGATTGGGCTTGTTGTAGCCTGCCAATGCGCCTCGCTCTTTATCCAGGTGTATCGACGATATAAACACCTTACCTTCGGCAATTTTTAACGCGTCATAAACATAGGAAAAATGGCCCTTTTCCTGCAGCTCCGTGGTGGGGGTTATCTGCGCTCCCGATGCAGTGCGATCCGCACGAACCAGTTCTTTGCCATGCTCGCTGGCGGCGATAAAACGCACCTGAAAATATTCGTCGTGGGTGCTGATCAGCTGAGAGAATACTGCACCAAGGCGATTGCGCAGATGCTCCTGCTGGGCTTTGTCCTGAGTGTGGATCAGCTCACTTACCGCCGGGAGGCGCGCGATAAACAACAGGCTTTTGGCGGTTTCGCTAATGTAAAAACTGTAGCGTTGTGCAACCACCTGATTGGTGGTGCTCAGGCGCTCTTTGGCGGAATTAATGAGCAGGTTGCGGCCATTGGTATAAGTAAAATATACGCTGATGCAAGCGCTACAAATACTGATGATAGCTATCCAAAGGCTGAGTTTAATAACGATGGGAGTACGCATCAAAATTTGTCCGGGGTATCGCCTGCGTAAATTTTATCCCATAGCAAATTGCGCTCTTCGGCATTTTCTATAGGTTCCAGCCAATGGATATGGGCTCGCTGGTAAAGTTTGTTCTCGCTAAGGGTATTGCCCAGGCCGTGAACACGCGTTAACCGCTGGCTGTTTTCCTGTTCCAGGGCGAAGTTTATCCAAGCTTCGGCTTGGCTGCTGGCCTTCGTGCCTACTGCCCAGCAATCGAGCCAGGCAAGGGTGCCGTCGTCGGGCAAACTGTAGCCCACATCGGCGCCTACGTCTTCCAGTGCCTTCAATTGCTGAGTACCAAAATTGGCAAAAATGAGCGCGACCTGGTTATTTTTAAACAGGTTTACCGCCTCTTCGGGGGTGTTATAAAAGGTGAGTATATTGCGGCGCAAATTCACTAGATGACGGGCCGATGCGCGCAATTGCTCGGCAGTTTGCGCAAAGGGCTGAGCAAACCCCAGGCTCAAGGCGGCCAGGGTGAAATTGTGATTGCTGGTATTAAACGCCAACACCTTGCCCTGATATTGCGGGTCCCAAAGGCTATTTATCGAGCTGGGTGGATGGGTCACCAGTTTACGGTTATAAATCAAACCCATTTCAGAAAATGTGTAGGGAATGGCGTAGGTGTTTTGCTGGCGGGTAATGCCGGGAATTTCACCGCGCTGTTGAAAACGGCCCACCTGATTTTTCAGATTGGGAATAACTGATGTATCTATGGCGCGAACCAGCCCCTTATCAATGTAACGCTGCAGCTCGGCAGTATTTACGGCGATAAGATCGTAGGGGCGCCCCTTGTTGTTATTGGCGCGGTTCCAGAGTTCATCATCGGAATACACCACGGTTACATCAATATTTATGTGCGTCCGGGCTTCAAACTGGCGTTGAATTTCAGGGTCGGCATAGCCCTCCCAGGCGAGAATACGCAGGGATTTTGAATCGGCATAAACGCTATTGGCCAGGCAGGCCAGCAAGCAAAAAACGAGCTTGAGGCAAAAGTATCCGTGCCTGCGCCCCTGGGGGGCATAAATTGTTTGGGCGCTATTCTGGACAACAGCCATGAAATACATCAATCCTTTCAGTTGTGGTTTTTTACTGGATACCGATAAGGGTTGGGCTTAGTTCTCTTGGCCGTTTGCCTCTTTCGATTTGGAGCCGCGCAGGCCAATTGGCCTGGCAGGGTTGCCTGCTGCCTTAGTGTAGGCTGCCAGGTTCCTGGTCACCAGGCTGCCCATACCGACAATGGCCCCGTCACCTATGTGCACGCCATCGACTATACCGCTATTGGCGCCGACCCAGACATCACTTCCAAGGCTAATACCTCTGGAGCTGACTGGCTGCTGGCTTATCAGCTGGTCAGCGCTCATCCCATGGTTAAAGGCGTAGGCACTTACATAAGCGGCGATACGGGAGTTGTCGCCAATTGTTATACCTTTTCGTCCACCATCCAGCGTTACATGATGATTGATGGACACCCCATTGCCGAGGCTGACGGGGCCGTGAATCACAGTGTCTGCCGCTATATAGCTGTTATCGCCAATGATAATTGGACGACCCGGCTCAGCGAAGAGGCGAGCCTCAGGCGCTATAAAGCAATTCTTACCTAATTGAACTGTTTCCAGGCGGCAAAGTTCCGCCTGGATGTCGGCTTGCCAGGCTTCCGCCCAGTCGCGATGCTTGGGTTTAAGGCTGTAGTAGAGCCAAGGCATATAGCTAAGGCGCAATTTATGCTGATGGCGATATTCGTCTGACATCTGCGGCCGGCCCAGGGGTTGATTTGGCCGGGGATTATAAGGTGCTCAGCGAGAGATTAGGTTAAACTTTGCGGCAATTTTTCTTGATTTAGAAAAAGCTTTACGGATTTCATCTGCCTAGGTGGCAAGGGCTGAAGCAATTGCTAATCAGGCAATTTATGATGGTAAGGGAGAGGTAAATGACGGGAATGGACGTGTTTATAAGGGAATAGACGGGTGTCCGCGGCTGTAGATTGATTGGTTGTTCGCTTGGCCCGTCAATTCCTCAACTAAAACCTCATTGAGCTTCAGGGCACAAATCGCAACATGGAGCGCTTAAATGAGTGCTCATAGGGTTAACCCGTTCGAAATACAGCCGTAGCGGACCCCTGAATCTCATTATAGTCAGGCAAGGTTTGGCTTCCAGTTTAAGCTTAGTTTTTTTAACGAGTTGATGAATTTTTCTTATGGCGGTTTTTATATATCGCATGTCCAATAGCCGACCTGGTTCGCGCGCAAGTTTTTCGGGTGACTTTACTCAATAATTGCTATGTCTAGCCTCTACCAAATTATCGATCGCCAGCCGGGCTTCCTGGTTGTTTATAAAAAGCCGGGGGTGAGCTTTCACAGTGAAACGGGTGAGCCCGGCTTGTTTGAACAATTGCGCCAGGACTTGGGCGAACCTGAGCTATACCCGGTTCACCGCCTGGATAAGGTGACCTCCGGGATTCTATTGGTTGCCACCTCTGCCGTTGCAAATCGCGCCTTAACTGAGCAGTTTCGTCTGCGCCTTACCGAAAAATACTATCTGGCCTTGAGCCAACACAAACCCAATAAAAAGCAGGGGAAGGTAATAGGCGATATGGCCGCTTCAAGGCGCGGCACCTGGAAACTCTGCCACAGTATGGAAAACCCCGCAGTGACACAGTTTTTTAGTAAAGGCCTGGGTAACGGCCAGCGGCTTTATATTTTAAAACCTCACACAGGCAAAACCCATCAGCTGCGCGTCGCCTTAAAAAGTGTTGGCGCACCCATTTCGGGTGATGTCATCTATGGCGGTAGCACACCAAGCGATAGGGTTTATCTGCACGCATATAGCCTTGGCTTTACTTTGTTTGGCGAGACCTATCGCTATACCCAGTTACCGCTGGAGGGTACAGAGTTTTTAGCT
>CBIMZH010000346.1:0-3903 GCA_966248255.1 uncultured Cellvibrio sp. | reverse complement strand
TGACCAGCGAATGCCGCGTCACCGTGAACTACGATGGGCACAACTTTGGAACCAGTGGTGTCGCTGCGGCGATCCTGACGCGCGCGCACAGAACCCTCAACCACTGGAGATACAATTTCCAAGTGGGATGGGTTAAAGGCCATAGCCATGTGCAATTCGCCACCCGGGGTCATAACGTTGGAGGAGAAACCCTGGTGATACTTAACGTCACCCGAGGTGTCTACCAAACGCTTGCCGTCAAACTCGGCAAACAAGTCCGCCGGGTTTTTACCAAATACGTTAACCAGCGCATTCAGACGACCGCGGTGGGCCATACCCAATACAATTTCTTTGGCGCCAGAGGTGCCAGCGCGTTTAACCAGCGCATCCACCATAGGAATAAAGCTCTCGCCACCTTCCAGACCAAAGCGCTTGGTACCTGGATACTTGGAGTCCAGGTGGCGCTCAAGGCCTTCGGCTGCGGTCAGGCGCTCAAGTAGCGCCAGGCGCTGTTCAGTGCTGAACTCTGGCTTGGAGCGAACGCTCTCCAGACGCTGTTGCAGCCACTGCTTTTCGGCGAGCGGGGTAATGTGCATGATTTCAGCACCAATACGTCCGCAATAGGTTTTTTCCAGGGCTTCGATTATTTCGCGCAGAGTCGCTTGCTCTTTGCCAATAAAGAGGTTGCCAGTGCTAAAAGTGGTATCCAGATCGGCATTGGTTAAACCGTGGAAACCAATATCAAGGTCTGGGACAGGCTCGCGCTGCATCAACCCCAGCGGGTCGAGGTCAGCTTTTTGGTGGCCGCGGAAGCGATAGGAGCTGATCAATTGCAGAACTTTGATCTGCTTGAGTTCGTGGTCACTGGATACGCTGGCGCCAATGGCTGCAACAGTGCGCACCCGACTTTTACCCAGCAGCTCAAATTGCGCGCGAACTACAGAATGGGGAGTATCCTGAGTCAATACCCCATTTACACGGGGAAGCTGATCGAAGTAATTACGCCACTCTTCAGGAACAGCGTTGGGATTGTGTAAATATGTGTCGTAGAGCTCTTCGACATAGGATGCATTCCCACCGGAAATGTGAGATGTGCTCCAAAAATGCTCCATGATGCTGTCTTGCATTCCACCCACCTTAATCAATAAGGCGCTGTCGTCACCACCGGGCTACGATCCAGCACCCCTGCCATCTTCTAGCAATTAGCTACACTAAAACGCCTTCAACTTGTGATTGTCAGCGCCGCTTTTAAGTCGCCAGGGCCGCCCCTGTGCAACAGTTTTGATTCGCTTCCAGATGCTTGGCCCGAAAGTCGATCTAAATTTGACTACCGCAGATACAGAAAAGCGCCACCTTTAGGTAGCGCTCTGTAACAACATATTGCGTATATGGCCTATTGCGCGTGTCGGGTTGAGACCCTTGGGACAAACAGCAACGCAATTCTGGATACCATGGCAACGGAAAACACTGAAGGGGTCATCCAAATTAGCCAGACGCTGTTGTGTAGCTGTGTCACGGCTGTCTGCCAAAAAGCGATAAGCCTGGAGCAAACCGGCTGGGCCGATAAATTTATCGGGGTTCCACCAAAAGGATGGACAGCTGGTTGAACAGCAGGCGCAAAGTATACACTCATAAAGACCATCAAGTTTAGCGCGGTCTTCTGGTGACTGCAGACGCTCGATGGCTGGAGCCGGTGTATCGTTTTGCAGGAAAGGCTCGATCTTTTTGTATTGATCGTAGAACTGAGTCATATCAACCACCAGATCGCGGATTACCGGCAAACCTGGCAGCGGACGCAGAACCAATTTGTTGTTTTTTACACACTCGGACAAAGGCTTGATACAAGCCAGGCCATTTTTACCGTTGATATTCATACCATCGGAACCGCAAACACCTTCGCGGCAAGAGCGACGATAGGCCAGAGATTGATCCTGAGCTTTAAGCAGCTCAAGTACATCCAGCACCATCAGGTCTTTACCCTGAGTGTCCACCTCATAGGTCTTCATATAAGGTGCAGCATCAGTTTCAGGGTTGTAGCGATAAACTTCAACTTTCAACATTCTGATATCCCCTATTAATAAGTACGTTTCTTGGGCTGGAAGGCATCCATAGTGTGCGGTTTGAAGTTAACCGCACGCTTGGCAACGCGCTTTTCGCCGGGGAAATAGAGTGAGTGACACAGCCAGTTTTCATCGTCGCGATCTTCAAAGTCTTCGCGCGCATGGGCACCGCGAGACTCTTTACGATGCTCAGCAGCAATCGCCGTAGCTTCAGCAACTTCAAGCAGGTTTTGCAGTTCAAGTGCCTCGATACGGGCAGTGTTGAAGGCATTGCTCTTGTCGGTAATGGCCACATTTTCAATACGTGGGCGCAGCTCGGCAAGCTTTTGAATACCCAATTGCATGTATTCACCCTTCCGGACTACACCAAAGTAGTTCTGCATAATGGTTTGCAGCTCTTTGCGCAGGCTGGCAGCAGATTCGCCGCTTTCAGAGGTATTCAAACGATTCAGGCGAGCCATAGCGCGGTCTACGTCAGCCGGAGTTGCATCGCGCAGCTCAATGCCTTCACGCAGGGCTTTTTCAATGTACAGACCCGCTGCACGACCAAACACCACCAGGTCAAGCAGTGAGTTGCCGCCCAAACGATTGGCGCCGTGTACAGATACGCAAGCCACTTCACCACAGGCGAAGAGACCGGGAACAACTACGTCATTGCCACTCTCATCCTGGGTCAAGGCCTGACCGTGGATGTTGGTAGCCACACCACCCATCATATAGTGACAGGTTGGCACTACGGGGATTGGTACATAAACCGGGTCAGCGTGAGCAAAGGTGCGCGACAGCTCGCAAATGCCTGGCAGCTTGCTTTCCAGCACTTCTTCACCCAGGTGATCCAGCTTCAGCATTACGTGATCGCCATCTGGACCACAGCCGTTACCAGCCAAAATTTCCAGAATCATGGAGCGAGCCACCACGTCGCGGCTGGCCAGGTCTTTCGCGTTGGGCGCATAGCGCTCCATAAAACGCTCGCCGTGCTTGTTAATCAGGTAACCGCCTTCACCGCGACAACCTTCAGTAACCAATACACCGGCACCGGCAATACCCGTTGGGTGGAACTGCCACATTTCAATATCTTGCACCGGGATACCGGCGCGCAGCGCCATACCAACACCGTCACCGGTATTGATGTGAGCGTTAGTGGTAGAGGCGTAAATACGACCCGCACCACCGGTGGCCAACACAGTGGCCTTGGCTTTTACATAAACGGTTTCGCCATCTTCGATGTTAATGGCGATAACACCTACAACAGCGCCGTCCTGGTTTTTCACCAGGTCAACTGCAAACCACTCATTGAGGAATACAGTTTGGTTTTTGACGTTGTTTTGGTAGAGCGTGTGCAACAGCGCGTGACCGGTACGGTCTGCGGCAGCACAGGTGCGAGCAGCTTGACCGCCCTCACCGAAATTTTTGGATTGACCGCCAAAAGGACGCTGATAAATACGACCCTCTTCAGTACGAGAGAAAGGCAAGCCCATGTGCTCCAGCTCAAACACAGCCTCTGGACCTACGGAACACATGTACTCAATTGCATCCTGGTCACCGATATAATCGGAGCCTTTTACTGTGTCGTACATGTGCCAGCGCCAATCGTCGTTGGCATCCGCACTGGCAATCGCACAGGTAATACCGCCCTGGGCAGATACTGTATGTGAACGGGTTGGAAATACTTTGGTAATTACTGCAGTTTTATAGCCGGACTGAGCCAACTGCAGTGCTGCGCGCATACCGGCGCCGCCGCCACCAATTACGATACCGTCAAAAGATATAGTGCGAAGAGTAGCCATTAGTTAATACCCCAAATAACCTGAACACCCCAGACCAGGTAGGTAACCGCTACGGCACCCAACAACATCTGTGCAAA
>CBIMZH010000345.1:0-3916 GCA_966248255.1 uncultured Cellvibrio sp. | reverse complement strand
GTCCGATTACACCATGGGCGGCAAGTCGGGTACGGCCCAGGTGGTGGGCATTCCCCAAGGCACCAAATACAACGCCGCAGCTCTGCTTGAGCGCCACCGCGACCACGCCCTGTTTGTCGCCTTTGCGCCTATGGAAGACCCGCAAATAGCCATAGCCATTATTGTCGAGAACGGCGAGCACGGCTCCACCGCTGCGGGGCCAATTGCGCGCTATGTGTTCGATGCCTACCTGCACCAGTATTACATTCGAATGGGCGAGCCAGTGCCGCCCATTGGTTATCATCACCAGGCGATCATTGACCGATTGAACGCCTATATCCAGGCGCGCCAGGCTCCTGCAGCGCAGCCAGGCGCGGCGCCAGCAAAGGCGGCTAACCCATGACCCGACAAGATTTTTTACGCCGTATGCCTGAGGCTGGGCCCGGTTTTCGCCGCCGCGACCGACTGGCGGAGCGCTTGCATATCGACTTCTTTCTGCTTGGCCTGCTGTTGGTGCTTACCACCATGGGCCTGCTGGTGCTTTATAGCGCTAGTGGTCACGACATCAACAGCGTCAAACGCCAGGCGACTTTTTTTGCGATTGCCTATATCACCATGTTTGTCGTGGCCCAGGTGCCAGTGGATGTATTTCGCCGTCTGGCGCCTTTTGCCTATACCCTGGGGGTAGTGTTGCTGGTGTTGGTATTACTGGTGGGTATAGGTGCCAAGGGGGCCCAGCGTTGGCTCGGTGTCGGGGGCTTCAGGTTTCAGCCGGCAGAGATTATGAAGTTGGCTATGCCCATCACTCTGGCGGCCTATCTCGGGCGGCGCTTTATGCCGCCGCGCTTTAAACACGTGGTTATTTCTTTGGCGCTGGTGCTCATCCCCAGCGCGCTGATTATCAAACAGCCGGATCTGGGCACCGCCATTCTGGTGGCTACATCGGGCATCTTGGTTATTTTTTACGCCGGCCTCCAGTGGCGCTATATCCTGGTTGCCCTGGCGCTGTTTCTCGCCAGTCTCTATCCCATTTGGCACTTTATGCTGCACGACTACCAGCGCCAGCGGGTGATCACCATGCTCGATCCGGAGCAGGATCGCCTGGGTACCGGCTGGAATATTATTCAATCCAAAACCGCCATAGGCTCGGGTGGATTTTCCGGTAAAGGCTGGATGCAGGGCACTCAGTCGCGCCTGGACTTCCTGCCCGAGGGCCATACCGATTTTATTATTGCGGTTATGTCCGAGGAGTTTGGCTGGCTTGGCGTGCTCTGTCTGTTGGGGGTTTATATTCTGGTGATCAGCCGCGGGCTGATGATTGCCATGGGTTCCCAGGACGCCTTCGCGCGGCTGCTGGGGGCGAGTATCAGCACCACCTTTTTTGTCTACTGCTTTGTCAATATGGGTATGGTCTCGGGGATGCTGCCGGTGGTGGGGGTGCCCCTGCCGCTGATTAGCCAGGGGGGCACTGCAATAGTGGTGCTCTTTGCCGGCTTCGGCATACTCATGGCCATAGCCACCGAGAAAAAACGGGTAATGACCCCCCAGTCCTAGCGCTGGGTCATCATCAATTTAGAGGTTATATGAAGTTGCAATTCACGCGCTGGAAAGCGCAGTTGGCTGCTCTGCTGCTGGGCGCTTCCGCGAGCCTGGCCTGGGCCGATTACAGTCAGCATCCCCTGGCTCAGGGGTTTGTTGATGAGATGGTAAAAAAGCACGGCTTTAAACCGGAAGAGGTACGCACCTGGCTCAAGCAGGCGGAAAAAAAGCAGGCGATTCTCGATGCCATGTCGCGCCCGGCGGAAAAGACCAAAACCTGGAAGGAATATCGCCCCATTTTTATCCAGCCGCTGCGGGTAACCCGCGGGGTGGAGTTCTGGGCGGACAATCAGGCGGCCCTGGCCCGAGCTGAAGAAACCTATGGTGTACCGCCGGAGATCATAGTGGCGATCATAGGGGTAGAGACCAATTATGGTAAAAACACCGGCAGCTATTATGTACTGGATGCGCTGAGCACTCTGGCCTTTGACTATCCACCGCGCGCGCCTTTCTTTCGCAGCGAACTGGAGCATTTTCTAGTGCTGACCCGCGAGCACGATCAGAGCCCGGCCAGGTTTAAAGGCTCCTATGCCGGCGCTATGGGCTTTGGCCAGTTTATGCCCTCCAGCTACCGCAACTTTGCCGTAGACTTTACCGGTGATGGCTATGCTGATATCTGGGAAAACCCCACAGACGCCATAGGCAGTGTGGCCAACTACTTTAAAGCTCACGGCTGGCAGCAGGGCAAGCCAGTCACGCTAAAAGCCAACTACCACACCAAAGCCCAAGCGCCTGTGTTTAACGAAATTCTACCGCCGAAAAAAACTGTCGCCGATTGGAAAAAGCAGGGCCTGGCGCCAGTTGGCCAGGTAAATGCCGGCACCCCGGCGCTGGCGCTGCAGTTTGATGGTGCCAAAGGCCTGGAGTATTGGTTAGGCCTGCCCAATTTTTACGTGATCACCCGCTATAACCGCAGCCCCATGTACGCCATGGCGGTCTATCAGCTCAGCCAGGAGATTAAGGCGGCTAAACACTCAGGACACAAATAATGAATAAACTCTGCTCCCGCTCGCTTCACCTTTGCCTTTGGGCTGGCCTGGCGCTGTTTGGCCTGGGCTGTAGTCACAGTGATACCAAACCGGGCGGGAGCAGTAGTACCGAGGAAAACAAGGGGCGCTACGCCCACGATAAGGATTTTGGCCCCCAGGATGAGCCGGATTTGTCGGCCATCCCCGACGCAGTCCCCAAGCGCGAACAGCGCACCTCGGCGGGCAATAAAAACCCCTACACGGTGCTGGGCAAAACCTATCACCTGATGGAGGACGAAACCTCCTATCGCGAGCGCGGCTACGCCTCCTGGTATGGCAACAAGTTCAACGGCTACCACACCTCCAATGGCGAAATTTACGATATGTACGCCATGACCGCCGCCCATAAAACCCTGCCCATTCCCTCCTATGTGCGGGTGACCAACCTGAGTAATGGCAAAACTGTGGTGGTGCGCGTCAACGACCGCGGCCCCTTTCACCAGGGGCGAATTATCGATTTAAGTTACGCCGCCGCCCAGCGCATAGGTATAAATAAAACCGGCACGGCCATGGTTGAGGTGGAAATTGCGCTGCCGCAAGACGGCCCGCCAATTCCGCGTCGCGCCGATGCCAAGCTGGTCGCCCAGGTGGAGTCGGCGCTGCCGCCCGGTACCTATCTGCAGGTGGGCGCATTTGCAAGCAAGGATTCCGCGCTGCAATTTGCCAACAGCCTGCGCGCGCAGTTAACTGTGCCGGTGGTATTGGCATCGGCCAGCTCGCCTAAAGTTATTCACCGCGTGCGCCTGGGGCCATTTAAAGATGCATCGAGTTTGCAGGGCGCGCGCGATCAATTGGCGCGCCTCAACATCACCCAGGCGCATATCGTTTACCAATAGCCGTCAGCCGTAAAAAGTGGCGTTTCTCTCGGGGAAAATGCGTTTTTTCTGCCGGGGATGTTTATTAAAAATTTACAGCCGGGGCATGACTGGTTTGGTTTCAGTACAGGCTTTACTGATACAATTTGCCACGCAAAATTTTTTATTTTTTGTCGCCTGCGTTAGCGGCGGCGACAACAAACCTCAAAGGTGTTAATAAATCCCATGATTAAAAAAATACTGGTTGCTGCGCTCTTTGTGGCATCAACGGTTGCATCAACTGTGTCGACTGCACAAACAGCGACAAACCTTCCCACATCAACTCTGCCAACTTCTACGCTGCCAAGCTCCAGCTTGCCCACGCCAACGCCCGGCGGCGCACAGCTGCAGGCTAAGCCTGTGATAATTCCCGAAGCGCCACAGCTGGCTGCCTCCGCCTATATTCTGGTCGATGCAAGCACCGGCAGTATTATTGTGGAGCACAATGCCGATCAG
>CBIMZH010000344.1:0-3921 GCA_966248255.1 uncultured Cellvibrio sp. | reverse complement strand
TCTCCCCAGCGCGGGCGCGGCGATACAGCCCTTTGGGGTCGCGCGCTTCACATTCTGCCAGGGGCGCATCGACAAACACCTCAATAAACTCCCCTGGGGCAAAGCGAGCGCGCACAGCTTCACGCATCTGGGTAAAAGGGGAGATAGTCGCGCTTATCACAATTAAACCGGCATCCACCATCAGCCTGGCCACCTCACCTATGCGGCGGATATTTTCATTGCGATCCTCCGCACTAAAGCCCAAGTCTTTGCACAGCCCATCGCGCAATAAATCACCATCCAATAAGTAACAGGAATACCCCAGGCGGGTGAGCGCTTGCTGCAGGTTGTTGGCGGTAGTGGATTTGCCTGAGCCGCTCAGGCCGGTTAACCAGATGGCGCAGGGGCGAAAAACCTGGGGTGAATGCATCTATTTTGATCTGCTTGATTCTGATGGGGTTCGCCCAGATAAGCGGGCTGGTGCCGCCACTATAAGTATGCGGAATGCAAGCTACAATCCCGATTTAATTATTTTCAGCAAAAGTCGACTTATCTGCTATATATTGATTTTTGTGCCAGCAATAAAATTTGAGCATTAGCTGCCAGGCTGTAGAAATGACAGGGTTGGTCGTTTTTTGTTCTGCTTTTATGCCCCCCTCCAGTTCGCACAGCTGGATGTGACTTCCGCTCTTAACAGAATTTAACAATGACCCAAAAACTACATTTTATTTCCGGGCTACCTCGCTCGGGGTCTACGCTGTTGGCTGGGATACTCCGCCAAAATTCCAAATTTCATGCGGCCATGAGCAGCCCAGTGGCCGGGTTAGTGAATAGTGCATTGGAGCAAATGGGGGCAGGCAGCGAATCCTATTCATTTTTTGATGAGCCAAAGCGCAAAGCTATTTGTCGGGCTTTAATGGATGCCTATTATCAGGATAAAAATCACCCTGTGATTTTTGATACCAATCGCCACTGGACGGCTCGTTTGCACCAGCTGGTAGAGCTGGTTGACGATTTTAAAATGATTTGTTGTGTGCGCAATCCTGCGTGGATTATGGATAGCTTTGAAGTTATCTACCGCAAAAATCCATTCGACTACAGTCGCATGTTTAACGCCGCCACTCGCCAAACTGTTTACAGCCGCTGCGAGGCGCTAATTAATGCGGGAGGGTCTGTGGGTTCGGCTTGGACGGCGTTAAAGGAGGCTTATTATGGGGAGTATTCCGATCGTTTGCTGCTGGTGGATTACGATCTGCTGACCCAGTATCCAGAGCGAACCCTGGAGCTGATCTATAAATTTATCGATGAGCCCAAGTTTGAACACGATTTTAATAATGTTGATTATTCGGAAAATGAATTTGATCAAAATCTGGGTGGAAAGGGATTGCACAGCGTAGGCAAAAAAGTGGAGTTCAAAAGTCGGCGCAGTATTTTGCCGCCAGACTTATTTGCCAAGTATCAGGATATGGATTTTTGGCAGGATCAAACCGGAACTTCTGCCAGCATTATTGCCAGTAAAAAAACAGCAGCGGCCAGTGCGCCATCAAATGGAAATTTACCATCATGAAAAATGTATTATTCAGTGGACTCTCTTCACTGTTGTTGCCAATGGGCGCTTATGCAGGGCAGCCAGTGGGGGCAAGCTATCAGCGCAGTTATTTGCAATCGAGTGTTAGCACAACAGCGCTTGACTATATGCAATCCGCCACTGCGCCACATCGCGACTTGATTGATTTGTCGGGCGATGTGTTGGATATCCAGGCGGCCCAGCCGGTACGTGAGCTGGTAATTGTTGATGGAGCTATAGCTGAGAGTGACAAATCTGTTTTGCGCCGCGCTTTGAGGCCCGGTGTGGCAATGGTGCAGATCAATTCCGTGGAAGCAGGCTTGCCGCAAGTTGTTGCTGCACTGGGCGGTTATAAAAACCTTGCCGCTATCCACATTGTTTCCCACGCGCAAGCAGGTGAAATTTTACTGGGCAGCTCGCGTATCACTGCGGAAACTGTGCGGCAGGAAGTGCACGCATTTGCTGCAATTCACGGCGCTGTGCGCAATGGTGGCGATTTATTGTTTTACGGGTGCGATTTGGCTGCGACAGCAGCGGGTGAAGATCTGCTGGATATTATTAGCAACAAAACCGGCTTGGATGTGGCGGCATCCAATAACTTGACCGGTAATGCCGATCTTGCTGGCGATTGGGATTTAGAAGTTAAGCGTGGAACGATTGAAACCGAATTGGCGTTCTCTGAAAAATCGCTGAAAGATTTTTCTGCCGTATTGGGCACTCAAATGCTGGAGAATTTCAGTGCCGTCCCTAATCCTGGTCCAAGCTTGTCTAATTCTGACTTTGTGGTGACGGGGTTCAAGGGGGCGGGGGTTTCGAAGAGTGTAGGTATTTATTCAAACGCCGCTTATATTAATGATGTTACATCAGGTTCTTTTTACTTTTCGGTTAGCGGTCAAGGTAGTTATACGACCTTTGCTTTGACTGGTCTAAGTGCAAAGGAATATGTTAGTGCAAACTATATTACAAATGTGTATGTTGTTGGGCTAAAGGCTGGTGGTGGCACTGTCACTTCCACACCGATAAAAACAACTACGCAAGGCGATGGATTGTCATATTTTGATTTTACCTCCGGTACGGATTTTGCCGGGTCGGAGTGGAAAAATCTGACCGGTTTTAAACTGTATTTTACCGCTGGTGCAAGTACCAATGCACAAGGTTTTGAATTTGTAGATTTTACTGTTGGTGCGGCAGTTTCTGATGCTACTCCACCAGTATTAAACAGTCTGGTCTTAAGCGATACAGCGCTAAAAGCGGGCTATACAGCAATGGTTACTTTTACTTTTTCAGAAGCAGTAACTGGTTTTACCAATGCGGATATTACGGTTCCCAATGGTACCTTGAGTGCTGTTAGTTCCAGCGATGGAGGTACTACCTGGACTGGCACCTTCACGCCAACCGTCAGTGTCGAAGATGCAACCAATGTCATCAGCGTCGATATGACTGGTGTGCAAGATATTGCAGGTAATGCAGGTTCTGGCACCACTAGCTCGGGCAATTTTACGATTGATACCTTACGCCCTACAGCTTCTATTGTGGTGACCGATACCTCGCTTACTATAGGTGAAACCTCATTGGTGACCTTAACCTTTAGCGAAGCGGTATCAGGTTTTACCAATGCAGATTTAACAATTGCCAACGGCACCTTAAGTCCGGTGAGCTCCTCCGATGGTGGTATTACCTGGACAGCGACTTTAACACCGACAGCGTCGGTTTCTGATGCAACCAATGTGATTACTCTGGATAACACCGGCGTAACTGATGCTGCAGGCAATGCCGGTTTGAGTACGACTAATTCCAACAACTATGCAATTGACACGCAGCGTCCAACCGCAACTTTGGTGGTGTCCGATACGTCTTTGCTGGCCGGTGAAACTTCACTGGTTACTATTACTTTTAGTGAGGCGGTTAGTGGTTTTACCACTGCCGATCTAACCGTTGCCAATGGCACTGTGAGTTCACTAAGTTCATCTGATGGTGGCGTTACCTGGACGGCTACACTAACACCTACGGCTTCAGTCACAGATGCAACAAATGTCATCACTTTAGATAATACAGGTGTGACTGATTTGGTAGGCAATGCGGGGGCGGGAACAACTACCTCAAATAACTATGCAATAGATACCCAGCGTCCTAGCGCAACATTAGTTGTATCCGATACAGCTCTGGCTGTTGGTGAAACCTCGTTAGTAACTATTACGTTTAGTGAAGCGGTTAGTGGTTTTACTACAGCGGATTTAACTGTAGATAATGGCGCTGTGAGTTCACTTAGTTCGTCTGACGGTGGTGTGACCTGGACGGCAACCTTAACACCCAATACAAGTGTTGAAGATGCAACCAACGTTATCACTCTGGACAATACGGGCGTAGCAGATTCA
>CBIMZH010000343.1:0-3930 GCA_966248255.1 uncultured Cellvibrio sp. | reverse complement strand
ATAACAACTACAACCCGGTAGGCAGTTACAGGCGCGAGTTCACTCTGCCTAAAAGCTGGCAGGGTGGGGCGGTGATGTTGCACTTCGGCTCTATCTCTGGGTATGCGCGGGTATTTGTAAATGGTCGCGAGGCGGGCATGACCAAGGTGGCCAAGTCACCTTCCGAGTTTGATATAAGCGCGCTGCTCAAGCCGGGCAAAAACCTGCTGGCGGTGCAAGTATTCCGTTGGCACGATGGCAGCTATCTGGAGGATCAGGATTTCTGGCGTTTAAGCGGAATAGAGCAGGATGTCTATCTCTATCGCCTGCCGCAAGTGGCGGTGTGGGACTATTTTGTAAAAGCTGGCCTGGATGCTAGCTATCAAAACGGCGAGCTGAGTGCGGCTATAGATTTAAAACGCTTTAGTGAAACAGCGGGTGCTGGCCAGGTGCAATTCAGTTTGCTCGACCCAGCGACAGGCGAGGAGTTGTATCAGCAGGCTAAAACTTTCAGCGAAAGCGATAGCCGAGTGGAGTTTGCTCAAGCCCTAAACAATATTCAACCCTGGTCGGCCGAGTCGCCCAGGTTGTACAGCGCCCTCATCAGCCTTAAAAATGCCCAGGGCAAAACCACTATGGTAATTGGGCAAAAAATTGGTTTCCGCCAGGTGGAAATTAAAAACGCTCAATTGTTGGTAAATGGCAAAGCGATTCTGGTGAAAGGGGTAAACCTGCATATTCACGATATGCGCCTGGGTCATGTGCCTTCGCTGGATACCATGTTGCAAGACATAAAATTGATGAAGCAAAACAATATCAACGCAGTGCGCACCAGCCACTATCCGCAGGACCCGCGCTGGTATGAGCTGGCCGATCAATACGGCCTCTATTTAGTTGCCGAAGCCAATATAGAAACCCACGGCATGGGCGCGGAATTGCAGGCGCCTTTTGATCGCAGCCACCACCCGGCCTATTTACCGCAGTGGCAGGCTGCGCATCTGGATCGCATCGCTCGCGCGGTGGAGCGAGATAAAAATCATCCCTCGGTAATTATCTGGTCGCTGGGCAATGAAGCGGGCAATGGCTCCAACTTTCATAAGGGCTATGACTGGGTTAAAGCGCGGGATAATACCCGCCCGGCGCAGTTTGAGCAGGCAGGGGAGGAGGCCAACACTGACATAGTCGCACCCATGTACCCTAGCATAGAGGCTATGCAGGCCTATGCGCGCGCCAGCGATAAAACCCGCCCCTATATCATGTGCGAATACGCCCACGCCATGGGCAATAGCAGCGGCAACTTCCAGGAATACTGGGACATTATCCATAGCGATAAAAAAATGCAGGGCGGCTTTATTTGGGATTGGGTTGACCAGGGTTTATTGGCCAAAGATGAAAACGGCCAGGAATATTTTGCCTATGGCGGTGATCTGGGCGGTTTGAATTTCCAAAACGACGAAAACTTTAATGCGAATGGCCTGGTGGGTTCAGATCGCAAACCCCATCCGGCCTTGGCGGAAGTTAAAAAGGTTTATCAAAATATTCGTTTTGTCTTAAAAGACAAAGCTGCTTTCCAGCTGGAAGTGACTAATGATTACGCCTTTACCAATCTGAATCAGTTCGCCTTTAGCTGGAGCCTACTGCGCGATGGCCAGGCAATTAAAATCGGTGACTTTTCTCTAGCCCTGGCTCCCGCCGCTAGCGCAACAATCAGCCTGGGTTTAACAACAGATGACCTGCGCACTCCAGGCGAATATTTCCTCAACATCCGTGCGCTTACGCAAAAAGCAAATGGGCTTGTGCCAGCGAAGTTTGAAATCGCCCGCGAGCAGTTTGCCTTGGGCAACAAACCTGCCCCAGCCATTAAGCAAGGCGACACTACAAAAGCGGCATTGCAAGTAAGCGAGCAAGATAATCGCTTATCATTTAAAGCCCCTGGATTGGCAGCTGTATTTAATAAAGCCAATGGCAATTTCGAGCAGTTGGCCATTAATGGCTTTAACCTGGGCAGATTCCCCGAGCCCTATTTTTGGCGCGCGCCAACCGACAATGACTTTGGCAATAATATGCCCAACGCCCTGGGTATATGGCGCTCCGCCTATGCCAATCGCCAAGTGCAAAAAGTTAGCAGTAAAATGCAAAGCGATGGCAGCTTAAAAATAGCGGTGGAGTTTCTCTACAGCGATGTGCATATGAATTACCAGCTGGAATATGTAATTAAGCCAGATGCCAGTATTCATGTCGCAACCGCAGCGCAATTACCCCAAGGTCTGCCCGAGCTGCCGCGTTTTGGTGTGCGCATGCTCTTGCCGCAGGCGCTAAATCAGCTCGACTACTATGGCCGCGGCCCGGAGGAAAATTACGCCGACCGCAATAGCGCAGCCTTTATGGGTTTGTATCAGCTGCAAGTGGATAGCCAAAGCATCCCCTATATCCGCCCGCAAGAATTCGGCAACCGCACTCAAGTGCGCTGGGCCAGTCTGAGCAATAGCCAGGGCAAGGGTATAGAGGTAGTAGCAGATAAAGCGCTTAACCTCACCGCCATTAACTACCTGGCAGAGGACATGGACCCAGGCCTAAGCAAAAAACAATTACACCCTAAAGATATCAAACAGCAAAAAGCTGTAGTGCTATCGCTAGACCTCGCGCAACGCGGCCTGGGCGGCGACAACAGCTGGGGCGCCTTTCCCCATGAACCCTATTTGCTAAAAGGCCAAACTTATCATTACGGGTTTACGCTCAAACCCAAAAACTAGCCACGCAAGCCACTGATAAGCGGCGTCCGCCGTATATCACCTGGTGCGCAAGAAAAACGCCTTGAATATCAGCGGCTTGGCAATCAGCTAAAAAATATAAAAGGCGAAGATAAGCGGCTAAGGCCGCTTTTGCCAAAATTGATAAGTAGCTGGGTAAAAATTAACCCGTTGATTTTTTTAAAGAAATCTTTAATCTCAGCGGATAATGAAAAGTGATATACGGCTAGGTGATATACGGCACTAGCCGTCTAATAAACTGTTAAGCGCTTTATGGAGATAAGCTCATGATTAGAAAAATTTGCATAGCTATTTTTCTATATGCCTTGAGCTGGCTTGCCGCCTATAGCACTGTAATGGTATTGCGTGGAGATGGTGCATCACTTAAGTATGTATTTTCATATTTCATAGATGCTTGGAGTTTCTCCGGTGGTGAAGTGCCGAGTTTTATTTGGTTGTTTAGTTTAGGTTTTTTTGTAATGGCTCTAGTGAGCTGGCTAACACTTTTTAAGTTTTATCGTGCTCGCGCCTAACAAAGCCATCATGCATTGCCAGCTTCGCTGGCTGGACAAATTTTCCGTGGCTCGTTTTTTCGCTCTACGCTACGCTAGCGCAAAACCGTTCCACTCCAAATTTGCCGCATATGGCGGCGTTAGTTGGCCTCAGGAATTTAGATCACAATGAATTTTTACTTCACCAATTCTCCATCAAAAGCAGATGTCGACTTTCTTTATGAGAATCTACGTGAGTTCAACACAGATTACTTTAAAACTTTACAAGAGTCAGAGTTTTGTATTTTCATAAAAGATGAAGACGGTGAATATATTGCTGGTGTATATGGAAAAAAAATATTTACCATCATAAATATAAGCTATCTTTGGGTTTCTGAATTACATCGTTCTCAAGGCGTAGGTAAAGCATTGATTCAACATGTTGAAATTGAAGCTAAAAACATCGGCATTAAGAATATCTTTGTTGAAACATATACTTTTCAAGCTGTAGGTTTCTACTCAAAGTTAGGTTTTCATGAGGTCGGCCGTTATACAGACTACCCAAAGCAAGGCATAGACAAAGTAATGCTCAAAAAGAACGTAGGCAACTAACAAAGCGGTCAAACATCGTTCCGCTTCGCTCCACTGGACAGAATTTAAGTCGCGGCTTTGTGGTTTTGCTGCGCAAAAGTATTCCACAAAACCACAAC
>CBIMZH010000342.1:0-3960 GCA_966248255.1 uncultured Cellvibrio sp. | reverse complement strand
TGGATAGCGCTGAAACCAACATGGATAACCGTCAGTTGGTTGCCTATTTGGTCCCATCAAAAGTCGTGCCCGAGGCCGGACATCAATCGGCACAGCTTCTGGATTTGGAAGCCATCAAGTCCAATCTACAAAGCCAATTACCCACCCACATGGTACCGATAGCTTGGGTGGTGTTGGATGTCTTGCCGCTCAGCGCCAACGGCAAGTTGGATCGCAAAGCCCTGCCGGTTCCTTCAGCTAACGGTGAGCATCACACTGAACGTGTTGGCCGCATGCCTGTGCGCGGTCTGGAGACGCGTCTCGCCAGTATTTTTGCGCGGGTGTTGGAAGTGGAGCAGGTGTTTGCAGATGACGATTTTTTTTATTTGGGCGGTCACTCGCTGATGGCTATGCAACTTGCTGTGGAGATTCGCCGTGAGCTGCAGCGCCCGGTGGCGGTGGGGCAGATTATGACCTCGCCCACGGTGGAAAAACTCGCTGCCCAGCTGAATGACGATGTCATGCTCAACGACTTTGGCAAAGACGGTTTTGATGCGCAAATCCAACTGCGTGAGGGGCAGGGGGCACCGCTATTTTGCTTCTATCCCGGCTCCGGTTTTGCCTGGCAATACTCGGTGTTATCGCGTTACCTCAAACCGGGCCAGCCGATTATAGGCCTGCAATCGCCGCGCCCCAAGGGCCTGATCGCTACCAGTAAAACCATGGAGGAATTGATCGAGCGGCAGTTGCAGATTATCCGCAACAAACAACCGCAAGGGCCTTATTACCTACTGGGGTACTCGCTCGGTGGCACTGTGGCCTATGGCGTAGCGGCGCGTTTGCACGCGCAGGGAGAGATGGTCAACTTCCTCGGTTTGTTGGATACCTATCCCGCTGAAGTCCACGACTGGAGCGATCCGCAAGGAGCGGAAGCGGCCATGGGTGCCGAGCGCGAGCAGGCACAATTACTTAACGATGCCTTTGCTGGTGATGCCCCAGCCGACCCAACTCTGGACGAGCTGATGCGTCAGGAAAAAGACGCCATGCTCAACCAGATTTTCGCCAACTATAAAGATGCGGTGCGTTTGTTGGCGCAAACCAAAACCCCGCAGTATGGTGGTGAAATTACTGTCTTTACCGCCGAGCAGTCGTTGCCGGATTACATCCATCCGGAAACCGCTTGGCAGCCCTACGTCAAGCAAATACAACTGTATCGCTTAAGTGAATGTTCGCATGAAAACATTCTCTCGCCGCAGTCGCTGGAGACCTTGGGGCCACTGTTGGATGAGTTGATCGAACGCGCTGTGCTATTCGGCTCGGAACAACACGAAGAGAAACAAAAATTGGATAAAGAAAAAACTGCTGAGGAAATTGAAATCACTGGCTAAAAAATCGTTATTTGTAGACCTGAGCGTGCTGAGGGATAACCGCAATTTTCGCAATGTATTTATCGCACGCACTATTTCGCTGTTAGGCTTGGGTATGTTGTCGGTGGCGCTACCCATGCAGGTGTACCAGCTCACCAACGATAGCCTGCAAGTGGGTGCGGTCATGGCGCTGGAAGGGATTGGCCTGTTTGTTGGCTTGCTGCTCGGCGGTGTGCTGGCTGACCGCAAAGATCGCAAAGTCCTGATCCTGTTTGCGCGTGCCGTTTGCGGCTTGGGATTTTTGGGGTTAGCCGTTAATGCCTGGTTGCCGAGCCCATCGCTGTGGGCGATTTATGTATTGTCGGTGTGGGATGGCTTCTTCGGCGCCCTTGGAATTACTGCGCTAATGGCTGCGATGCCACTTATTGTCGGGCGCGAAATGCTGATGCAAGCGCGTGCGGTGAGCATGGTGAGTATTCGCCTCGCGACGGTAATTTCACCGGCGCTGGGCGGTGTGATTATTGCTGCCGCTCATGTGGGGTGGGCGTATTTGATCGCTGCCTTGGGTACTGCGCTTACACTCTTGCCTCTACTGAGTTTGCCATCCATGAAACCCACTGGAATTGAAGAAAGTCATCCACTGCGTGCGCTGGCCCAGGGCTTTCAATTTATGGTGAGCCACAAAGTCATCTTCAGTGTGGTCTTGGTGGGTACGCTCATCACCCTGACCACAGCCATCCGCGTTCTATTTCCTGCACTGGCTGAAACGGCTTACGGCGGCGGTGCCTTTGAACTGGGGTTGATGTATTCGGCGGTGCCCTTGGGGGCAACCCTGGGGGCAATTATCAGTGGCTGGGCGAATGACCTGACTCGTCCTGGATGGGTAATGGGTTTGACCAGCCTCGGCGCTTGTATGTGTTTGATGGGGTTGGGCGTGAACCAGAGTTTTATCCTTGCTCTGGCATTACTCACTGCCTTTGGCTATCTGGTATCCATTGCCTCGCTGCTGCAATACACCTTGGTACAAGTACATACGCCCGACCAATACCTTGGTCGTGTAAATGCACTTTGGACAGCGCAGGATGCTTCGGGTGACTCACTTGGCACTCTTGGTATAGGTGTGCTGGGGAAGTTTATGTCGTCGCTTGGCAGCGTTTTGGTGCTGGGCGCTATGGCGTTTGGTGCAACTTTGGTGGTACTCGGCTTTTCCAAATCGTTACGCGATACCTCGCTGGCAGATCACACCTCTGAGGATATCCAATCCGCTACGGGCGAACCTGAACCCAGCGGGGCAGGGGTTGCATAGGTGCTTGCCACAGCGCATCTGTTTTTGAAATGTATTTTGAGCCTGCGACTAATCCCTATCCTAATGGATGGGGATTTTTCTATCTGAAGTCTAATCCTGATAATAATTATTTACTGAATTCGCCTGTTTTTACGCTTGTTATTACCGAGTTAGAGTGCATAATTAAATTAATGAGAATAATTATCAATTGCATATAGGTGGTGAATTATGCGTAACTCTGAAGTCGTTAGTACTCAACCCACATTTGATGAATTGGAACCTGAATTGGCGGTTTACTTGACGCAGCGGTTTGCCTCCAAAGGCTTTGCCGAAAAGATTATTCATGAAATGCGTCGACGCTTAAGTGACGGGGATATCCTCTCTTTGGTTGGTGATGTACGCGTCTATCTTTGCAGCTTTGCCATGAATGTCGGTAAGCAATTGCTGGAAGTGGAGTATTTACAAACTTCTAAGTAATACGTTTTTTGTAATAAATATCAGTGACTTTCAACAAATGGTGGTTGATAGTACAGAGGAAATAATGATGCTTCGTTTGAATTCTTTCAGTACGGAAGCAATGGCATTAAATGCACGTGCTGACGCGAATCAATTTTGGCCAGATATTCACTTTTATGATCGCGCTGCTGCTAGCCTTGGTTCATTACTGAAAATAGACTCCTGTGTGCGTTTTTGCCCCGTGGATGAGCGTCGCTATCTCTGCACCAATTACTGGCTGGACCAACAAATTCTGGCGTTTTTTAATCAATACCCAAAAGGTTTGGGTATTGAATGTGGTGCAGGATTAAGTACACGTTTTCATCGGCTTAGTGAACAACATGAGTGGCCACAATTTTCATGGATTGATATGGATACTTCCGAAAATATCGCACTGAAATCCCTGGCAATGCCAGTCATTGATAATTATCAATTTATTGCTGACGACTGTTCTATTGATCAGTTGATGAGGTCTGCTGAATGCAGTGAATATCTACCTGTAGTGATTGTTGTTGATGGCCTGACACGGAACATCAAGATGAAATGGTTGCGTTCCCTTGTATTGAGATTGCAAGCGCGTAACTGTTCCAGTGCACCAATTGCCCTAATAGGAGTTACCAAGCAAGCCCGATGGTGGAATGAAATATTTTTGAAGATGCTGGGGCATTCAGCCGTGGCATCCTTGCGGGCTATGAGCAATGAGTTAGGTGGCGATCTTCATAGTTTGAAATATTTTGGAAAATCCATGCAGTGTAAAAAAGAAGTGTTGGTTGGCTTTTCGGTATGTTTTTAGTTGGCGAGAATCAAATAAGAAAATCGATCAGTTTTTTTAAA
>CBIMZH010000341.1:0-3972 GCA_966248255.1 uncultured Cellvibrio sp. | reverse complement strand
TACCGGCCTGGATCCGGACACCACCTACTACTACAGCATCACCGCCAGCAATGCGATTGCGGAAGGTTACGGCTCTAGCGCCGTGCATACCCAACTGCTGTATACGCCGGTGCCGGCAAAAATTCAGGCCGAAGCCTATAGCGCCATGTTGGGTGTGCAATTGGAATCCTGCAGCGACACAGGCGGCGGCGAAGACGTGGGTCACTTTGATCCGGACGACTGGATTGAATTTCAAATCAAGGTTGAAACTGCAGGCAATTTCCACATCGACTACCGCCTGGCAACCGCCAATGGCAGCACTGGTTTTGAAGTGCTTATCGACAATCTGGCGGTAGATAGCCAAGCAGTGCCCAACACCGGCGGCTGGCAGAGCTGGATTAGCCAAAGCGGCAACAGCTTTTCCCTGAGCGCGGGTAATCACACGCTGAGATTCCGCTCTATAGGCAAAGAGTGGAACCTCAACTGGTTTGAACTTAAAGCCGACTAGTTTTACCCCGACAGCGCAAGCCAAAAACTTCAGCTGTCGGGTTTATTTTTTGTTGGTCTAGAATTGCTGAACAACAAAAACTACTGTTGCGGGAAGACATCGGTGGGTGAGAGAACTAAGGAAATAGAACAACGGAAATAGAACAAAGAGCCGAGAAGCATGGACCCAAATGCCGTCGACCAAGGCTCGCTTAATAAAGCCTCGTTTATTAATTGCAACTCATGGTAAATCACAATGAAAAATTATTTTATTACCGCTGCTGCGACTCTATCCCTGCTTTCGCTCAGTTTTGGAGTTTCCGCCGCAGATGCTCAGGCAAGCACCCAGGCAGCCGCTGTTAGTGTTTATACAACGGCTAAGGATACCAATCAGCGCCTCAGTTTAAGCGATAGCCTGTCGCTGCAAGCAGCGCAGCAACCACCGGAAACTGACATAGCAATTTTTGTTAATCCGGCCATCCATTATCAAACCCTGGTAGGTATTGGCGGCGCCATTACCGATGCCTCTGCCGAAACCTTTGCCAAGCTGGGCAAAAAAGAGCAGCAAGAATTGCTCGATGCCTACTACAGCAAGGACAAAGGCCTGGGCTACAGCCTGATGCGCACCAGCATTCACAGCTCCGACTTCAGCAGCGGCAGCTACACCTACATCAAAGAGGGTGACAAGGCGCTGAAAAGCTTCAATATCAAGCACGACAAACGCTATCGCATCCCTATGATCAAACGCGCCATAGCCACTGCCGGCGGTGATATGACGCTGTTTGCCAGTCCCTGGAGTGCGCCAGCCTTTATGAAGGACAGTAACAATATGTTGCAGGGCGGCAAGCTGCTGCCCGAATATGCCGACGCCTGGGCGACCTACTACACCAAATTTATAAAAGCCTATGAACAAGAGGGCATTCCTATTTGGGGTATCAGCGTGCAAAACGAGCCCATGGCCAAGCAGACTTGGGAGTCGATGATTTTCACTGCCGAAGACGAGCGCGATTTTCTTAAAAATCATCTCGGCCCAGTGATGGCAAAAGCGGGTCTGGGCGATAAAAAAATTATTGTCTGGGATCACAACCGCGATCTGGTCAACTACCGCGCCAACGTTATTCTCGGCGATCCGGAAGCGGCCAAATATGTCTGGGGTGTCGGCTTTCACTGGTATGAAACCTGGGCCGGTGGCAAACCCATGTACAACAATGTTGCCGAGGTTCACCAGGCTTTCCCCAATGTACACCTGATGCTGACCGAAGCCACTGTAGAAAAATTTGATGCCAGCCGCTATCAGTTCTGGGGCAATGGCGAGCGCTATGGCGACTCTATGATTAACGACTTCAACTCAGGCGCTGTGGGTTGGACCGATTGGAATATTTTGCTCGACGACAAAGGCGGCCCCAACCATGTGGGCAACTTCTGCCTGGCGCCCATGCACGCAGACTCCAAAACCGGTAAGCTGATTTATACCCCCAGCTACTACTACCTGGGCCACTTCGCCAAGTTCTTCCGCCCAGGCGCCGAGCGCGTCAGCGCCACCAGCAGCCGCAGTGTGTTGCAGACCACAGCGTTTAAAAATAGCGATGGCACCCTGGCGACCGTAGTGATGAACAACAGCGATGCCGCTGTCAGCTATCGCTATTATGTCGGCGCCCAAGAGACCAGGGTCAGCATTCCTGCCCATGCCATTCAAACTCTGGTGACTAAACTTTAAGTCGCACAGGGCACCAGGAGTAAAACGTTTAAGCCGCACAGATTTTCTGTTGCGGCTTTTTTTGCAGCACGACATTATCTCTATAAAAAATTATCAACTGCATTTCCGCTAAGCTAAAAGAGTCGCCGCTGAATTTATTTGCGACAAATCAAACTTTTCCGCTTTATCAATTTTTAATTTCACAGCTAAAAATTGTTTGATTTAAATCAATTGTTGATTCCTGAGCTTTGGCCACACTGGCGCCGTTTTCACAAATAGACAAGCGTAAAAAGTACAGAGGATCAAACATGAAAAAAATTAATCTTGCAGTTGCCGCCAGCATGCTCGGCGTCGCGCTGGGTGCTCAGGCCCACCAGGCAGACGAATTATTTGTTCGCGTCGGCGCCGTCAATATTGCCCCCGATGCCTCCAGCGGCCAGGTACTGGGCGGCGGCGTTGATGTGGATAACGCCCTGGGGCTGGGTTTTTCCGGCACCTGGTTTTTCTCGCAACACCTGGGCCTGGAACTGCTTGCCGCCCTGCCCTTTGAACACGACATAAAAGGCACGGGTGCACTTAAGGGCCTGGATATAGGCAGCAGCAAACACCTGCCGCCAACGCTATCGCTGCAATACTATCCACTCGACAACCAGACCTTTACCCCCTATATCGGCCTGGGCCTTAACTACACGGTATTTTTTGATGAATCTACCAGCAGCCAGCTGGATTCAGCGCTCGCCGGTGACAGCAAATTAAAACTGGATAATTCCACTGGCCTCGCCTATCAAATCGGCGCCGACTGGAAACTCAGCGACCAGCTGTATCTAAACGCGGCTGTTTGGAAAATGGATATAGATACCACCGCGCATATTTATCTCGATGGCGCTCAGGCAGCCAAGGTAAATGTAAAAATTGATCCCTGGGTGGCTATGCTCGGTGTTGGTTTCAGTTTTTAAGCGGCGATTACTCAAGCACTAGAACAATAACGACAAAATAAGAAAAGACGGCTCACAAGAATAAACAACATAATAAGCAAGGCGCCCAGCCCAACCATGTAATTCAAAAAAATGGGCAATAAAAAATGGGCGATGTTAAAAGGCCATAAAAAAGGGCAACCCAAAGGGTTGCCCATAAAGCCGACTCATGAAGCAGTCGAAGAAGACGGAAGAAAAAACTACAGAAAAAGAACGCTTAGGCCTGCACTTGCACCAGGCCATCTTCTACACGCACGGCGTAGACAGGAATTTGATACTCAGACTTCTCCACACACTCACCAGTGCGCAGATTGTAATGCTCTTTGTAGAGTGGCGAGGCGATAACCACTTCATCGCCAATAGAACCAATAATACCGCGCGAGAGCACATTGGCTTCACCAACCGGGTCAAAGTTGCCCACCGCAAATACTTCATCCAAACGACGCGAACGGAAGATGGCAACCTGCTGTTTGTTAACCAGAGCGCACACACCTGTGTCCGGCAGAATATCGCTCAGCTCGCACACGCTAATCCAGATTTTTTCACTCATCACAGTTACTCCAGAATTTTGTCTGGCCCGCACCCGCGGGCCGCATTGAATGTATTAGTCAACCAGCTCAACAAATTGAATGTTGGGGCTCTTGCGCTCCAGCGCCGTGGCCGGGCGAATTTGTTCGCGCTCCACCACATAGGCCAGGTTGTCGTCTTTGGCATCGCTGTTGATAAAGTGCTTGAAGCGTTTTTGCAGTTCGGGATTTTCCACGGTGGTTTTCCACTCGCACTGGTAGGCATCCACGACGGTATTCATTTGCGCTTCCAGGTCTTCAGCCAGGCCCA
>CBIMZH010000340.1:0-3976 GCA_966248255.1 uncultured Cellvibrio sp. | reverse complement strand
TTTATTACGGGCGCGAATACTGCTCGGCGCGCGGCTGCGATGGCACCGTCTGCGACCTCTGCCGCAGCTGCTACCCAAAACGCAAAAAGCCCAAAATTGTTTTAAAACCCTAACCCCCTCCCCTGCCAAGGGGAGGGTTGGGGTTATACGACTCATGAGTGAATTTATGACCAAGCTCTACGGAATTAAAAACTGCGACACAGTGAAAAAAGCGCGCACCTGGTTGGAACAGCAAGGCGTGAACTATGAGTTTCACGACTTCCGCGTTGATGGCTTAACCGCCGCACAAGTACAGGGCTGGATTGCCGAGTTGGGCTTGGACACCTTGGTGAACAAACGCAGCACCACCTGGAAAGAATTAAGCGATAGCCAAAAGGATTCCTTTAACAGTGAAACCGCGGTGCAAATCATTGTGGACAACCCCACGCTGATTAAGCGCCCACTGCTGGATACGGGCGCGCTGCGCCAGGTCGGCTTTAACGATGCCGATTACCAAAAACTTTTTAATTAATTCTTGAATACAATTTTTATTGAAAGCAAAAGTGAGGACAAGCAATGACCACTCTCTATAGTCTGGGCCTGGGTGTAGGCACACAAAATTCCAAAGGCGACTGGCTGGAAGTCTTCTATGCCGCCCCACTGCTCAATCCAGCAGCGGAAACTGCCGCTGCCATCGCCAAGATTGTTGGCTACAGCGAAGGCAACCAGGCTATCACCATCAACCACGAGCAGGCCGACGAAATCGCCGAAGCTCTGGCTGCAGTGGGTGATAGCGCTCAGGCCGCACTGGCCACCCACCTCACCAGCAGCGACCGCCCCCTGGTAGTCACCCTGTTGGCCACGGATGCCAGCCCCAGCTCAGTACCCGAAGCCTATCTGAAGCTGCACCTGCTCTCGCACCGTTTGGTTAAGCCCCACGGCACTGTGCTGGCCGGCATCTTTGGCGTACTGCCTAACGTCGCCTGGACCAGCCAGGGTGCGATTGACCTGAGCGAACTTCCCGAGCGCCAACTGCAAGCGCGCCTGAATGGCGAAGAGCTGGAAGTGTCCTGCGTCGACAAGTTCCCCAAAATGACCAACTACGTAGTGCCCAGCGGCGTGCGTATCGCCCACACTGCCCGTGTGCGCCTAGGCGCCTACCTGGGTGAAGGCACCACCATCATGCACGAGGGCTTCGTCAACTTTAACGCTGGCACCGAAGGCCCGGCGATGATCGAAGGCCGCATCTCCGCCGGTGTCTTTGTTGGCGCTGGCTCCGACCTGGGCGGCGGCAGCTCCACCATGGGCACCCTGTCCGGCGGCGGCAACATTGTTATCTCCGTAGGTAAAGAGAGCCTGATCGGCGCCAACGCCGGCATAGGTATTCCCCTGGGCGACCGCTGCAAAGTAGAATCTGGCCTTTACATCACCGCTGGCACCAAGGTTGTTCTGCTCGACGACTCAGGCGCCGAAGTGAAAACCGTGAAAGCGCGCGACCTGGCTGGCCTTTCCGACCTGGTATTCCGTCGCAACTCACTCAGCGGTCGCGTTGAAGCTGTAGCCAACAAAACGGCTCTGCAACTGAACAGCGCGCTGCACAAAAACTAATGCCCAAATGATGCAAAAACGGGCGAGCTTTCGGGCTCGCCCAGACCAGACAATAACCTAGACCGAGGAGCCAAAAATGGGTGCTCAGTGGAAAGCCAAGCATCGCGAAGAAGCCGCCAATGCTAAAGGCAAAATGTTTACCAAGCTGACCAAAGAGATCATGATCGCCGCGCGCAATGGCGCCGATCCGGACATGAACCCGCGTCTGCGCCTGGCCATTCAAGCGGCCAAAAAAGCCTCTATGACCCGCGAGACGCTGGAGCGCGCCATCAAAAAAGGTTCCGGCCAACTCGATGGTGGCGCCAACTACGAAAAAGTGGTTTACGAAGGTTTTGCCCCGCACCAGGTGCCCGTGATTGTTGAGTGTCTTACCGACAACGTAAACCGCACCATCTCCAATATTCGCGGCCTGTTCCGCAAAGGCCAGCTGGGTTCATCCGGCTCTGTATCCTGGGATTTTGATCACCTGGGTATTATTGAAGCCACTGCCACTAGCGGCGACGCCGATATAGAAATGGCCGCCATTGAAGCGGGCGCCCAGGATTTTGAAGCGGGCGAAGATGGCGCTGCCACCTTCTACACCGACATGACCGATCTGGATTTGGTCTCCAAAGCTCTGCCGGGTTTCGGCTTTAACGTCGAATCCGCCAAGCTCGGCTACAAACCGAAAAACCCGGTCAGCCTGAGCGGTGACGCCCTGGCCGAAGTCGAAGCCTTCCTCGCCGCCATTGACGACGACGACGATGTGCACGAGGTTTATGTCGGCCTGGCTGGCGAATAAGCCCTAACAGCATTTGCAGCACACAAAACCCCGGCCTAAAAACCGGGGTTTTGTTTTATCCGATAGGCATTTTTAATTGCCATAAAAATTGGCAGGCGGAGATTAACAAGAAGCGACCTGGATCACACTGGCGCTCAGCGAGTGGCGCAAACCCTAGACAAGCGCAGTGCCCCTATTACACTAGCGCCATCGCGAAATTTGCGGCAATTCACCATCAAGGACGCTACAGTGATCAACCTGACTATCAAGGCTTTTGACGGCCAAAACTACGAGCTTACCGGCCGCAGTGGCCAGCCCAAATCCTCATCGGCTCAGCTCTACCGCAACGACCCCTACCTCACCCAACGCTTTGTCGCACGTCTGCCCATAGAGCCACGCATCTGGCTGCAAATTTTACAGCACACCAGCCTCACGCCACTTAGCTACAGCTCTAACCACCCGGCGGAAATTCACCAGGCGGTAGCCAACTCGCTAATGCGCGGCGATCTAAAACTCTACAAACTCCCGCGCATTGATGCCCAAGCCTGTTTGCGCGGCAAAAAAGATTTGGGCCTGTGCATTATCAAAGGCCCCAACCCCCATAACGCCAGCAATTATCAACCGGTTGCGCTGGCTAGTAACCAAGCGGCAAAAGAATTCATTAGCGAGCTGGGTATAGAGCCGCAAGCACTGGTCGGATACCTGAGCGCGCACAGCCTCTACACCAGTCACAGCAAAGGCAATGCTTTTGACGAAGTGCTAAATTTGCTCGCCAAGGGAGATTTACTCGCTTACAAACTGCCGCTGCCACCTATGGCGCCGCCAGCAAAGAAAGTGGAAATGGTCGATGCGACTGGGCCAGCGTATGAACCGGTGCCGTTTGGGCCAGAGCCATCCCCGCCAAATCACAATCAACACCACAAACAATAGAAAAAACACCACCACCTCAATCAATTGAAGAAGCAGAGCAAAGGCTAAAAGATGCGGGACCTGCTGTTCGGGACGCAAAAGCTAAAGGAAAGCCTCTCCCTGAATCACCCTACACACTCGAAGATAAACAAGCAGTTGTAGAAAGTGGTATCGAGGACAAATTTTTAATTCGCGTAATCGAAACACAGTATGCGGGGGATGAAGGCTATAGAGGTAAAGTCAGAGAAGCAGGTCACTCAATATCATGGACAGCACCTTTCTCTATGGTTGAACATGGAGACACGGACGCTGAAGCACTTTTAAAAGCGTTTGGCACCCGCCACAATCCAGAATCAAAATACACCATTCTTATTATTGATAAGGACAAGATGAAAGAAGTAGGTGATTTACAAACCATAATTCCAACCAAGAAAAACGTGAAATCCTTAGTTGAGTCAAACCCGGAGATTTCGACTTTAACGCCAGATGATATTGATCATGTATTAAGCAAGAAAACAGCAGATAACTATTATAAATTCGCGAAAGAAGCTGGAAATCAAAATGCTAAAACACCCAGAGAAAAACGTGCTGTTGCGAAAGCTATGGGCTTTACAAATCAAGAATGTGATGACTTAATGAAAAGACAAGCACTTGCCGACCAAGTGGCCGCATGGGAAGAATTTACAGGAAATGGAATGACTTTAGACACCACTAAAAAAG
>CBIMZH010000339.1:0-3979 GCA_966248255.1 uncultured Cellvibrio sp. | reverse complement strand
GCAACCTGGCGGCCATGGATGTGGAAGAATCCATTCGCGGCAACCCGATTGATGCGGTGGTGCTGCTGGTGGGCTGCGACAAAACCACCCCGGCACTGGTGATGGGCGCCGCCAGCTGCGACCTACCCGCCATAGTGGTCACCGGCGGCCCCATGCTTAACGGCAAACACAAAGGCAAAGATGTAGGCTCAGGCACTCTGGTGTGGCAGATGAGCGAGGCCTACAACGCCGGTCGCATCAGCCTGCAGGAATTTATGGACGCCGAGGCGGACATGTCCCGCTCCACCGGCACCTGCAACACCATGGGCACCGCCAGCACTATGGCCTGCATGGTTGAAACCATGGGCCTGTCGCTGCCGCACAACGCCGCCATACCCGCGGTGGATGCGCGCCGCAAAGCCCTGGCCTATGTCTCCGGCATGCGCATAGTGGAGATGGTGCGCGAAGACCTGCGTATCTCCCAGCTGATTACCCGCGAAGCCTTAATTAACGCCATTCGCGTTAACGCCGCAATCGGTGGCTCCACCAACGCGGTCATCCACCTTAAAGCCATAGCCGCGCGCCTGGATATCCCGCTCAGCCTCGATGACTGGCAGGAATACGGCCAACAGGTACCTACCCTGGTCAACCTTCAGCCCTCAGGCCAATACCTGATGGAAGACTTTTACTACGCTGGCGGCCTGCCCGCGGTACTTAAGCGCATGGGCGATGCCGGCCTGCTTAATAAAGACTGCCTCACCGCCAACGGCAAAACCCTGTGGGCCAACAACCAGGATGCGCCTTGCTACAACGATGAAGTGATTCGCACCCTTGACCAGCCGCTGTGCGATAACGGCGGCATTTGCGTGGTGCGCGGCAACCTGGCGCCGCGTGGCGCTGTGCTTAAAACCTCGGCGGCCACGCCAGCACTGATGAAACATCGCGGCCGTGCAGTGGTCTTTGAAAGCTTCGATCACTACAAAGAGCGCATCAAAGACGACAATTTGGATGTGGATGCAAGCTCGGTGCTGGTACTGAAAAACTGTGGCCCCAAGGGTTATCCGGGCATGCCCGAGGTGGGCAATATGGGCCTGCCACCCAAGCTGTTAAAGCAGGGCATCACCGATATGCTGCGCATCAGCGATGCGCGCATGAGCGGCACCGCCTTTGGCACTGTGGTTTTGCATGTGGCACCGGAGGCGCGCGAACTGGGCCCACTGGCCGCGGTGCAGGACGGCGACTGGATCAGCTTTGACGCCCTGAGCGGCAAACTGGAATTGGAGATATCCGACACAGAACTGCAAGCGCGACTGGACGCACTGAAACTGGCTCCTGCGCAAAAACCCAAAGGCGGCTATGCTCAGCTCTACATTGAGCACGTCATGCAGGCGGATGAAGGCTGTGACTTTGACTTTTTGGTCGGCTGCCGCGGCGCTGACGTGCCTGGACATTCCCATTGAGGACAGGCCGTGCTTTCCAATAATTACCCAAGTTTGAAATACAAGAATGTACTGATTACCGGCGGCGCCTCCGGCATAGGCGCCAACCTGGTGACCAATTTTGTGCGCCAGGGCGCCCAGGTGTTTTTTATCGATATCCGCGATGACGACGCCTATAAATTGATCGACACCCTAAGTCGCCGCGCCGATTGCAAACCGCCCAAGTATTTTCACTGCGACCTGGTGGATATAGACAAGTTACAAGCGACTATTCGCAAAATTTACCAGGACCACGGCGCTATAAGTGTACTGATTAATAACGCCGCTAATGACGCCCGCCACGATTTTCGCAGCGTCACCGTCGACTACTGGAACGAGCGTTTAAACGTAAACCTGCGCCACCATTTTTTTGCCGCGCAAGCGGTCTACGATCAGATGAAAGAAATGGGTGAAGGCAGCATTATTAATTTGGGCTCCATGAGCTGGTACGCCACCCAGGGCGGCATGCCCGGCTACACCAGCTCCAAGGCCGCCATTGAAGGCTTAACCCGGGGCCTGGCGCGCGATATGGGCAGCGCCAATATTCGCGTGAACACGCTAGTCCCCGGCTGGGTCATGACCGACCGCCAGGTAGCCATGCTCACGCAGGAAAAAACCGCGCGCAAAATTTTGGAAAACCAGTGTTTAAAAAAGTCGGTCATGCCGGACGACATAAGTGCAATGGCACTGTTCCTGGCCTCGGACGATAGCCGCCTGTGTACCGCGCAGCATTTTATTGTGGATGGCGGTTGGATTTAATTTTCGCTTTTGTCTGTGCTTTTGATGTTGCTGTTCGCTTTTGACGTTAACCATCCCTTATGAGCTCGCCGAGCACTGGAGCAAATTGGGTGGCAAACGGGCGGGATGCCCGTTTGAGTGACGACGCAACATGGAAGTTGCGTGGGAACGACAGCCAATTTGCGAAGCGCGCAGGAAACACGAGCGATTAGGGTGCCCTTTCTTTTGGCTACTTTTCTTTGGGCACGCAAAGAAAAGTAGCTCCCGCGGAAGGCGCATCAAAAAATGAAAAAGATTGATTTACCCGTGGCGTACCGCCATGAAAGTTTGTTAGTAACGTTTTACTCTTTGCCTGCGGCAGGCCTCACTTTTCTTTGCGTCGCCACAAAATTGTCTGGAACAATTTTGTACAGCAAAGCTGCCCAAAGGGTGAAAGCCAAGGATGGCTTTCATACAAGAAAAGTAAGCAAAAGAAAGGCGACCCCAATCGCTCGTTTCTCCTGTGCGCTTCAGAAAATTGCTGTCGTTCCGACGCGACATCCATGTCGCGACGTCACTCAAACGGGCATCCCGCCCGTTTGACACCAATTTTCTTCCAGTGCTCGGCGAGCTCATAGGGGATGAGGTAAAGCGAAAAGCAGAAGCAGAAGCAGAAGCAGAAAACGAATTTAACAATAATTTTTTAACCATAAGACTTACAACTTACACGAGGATCGAATAATGAAAACCCTGATGAAATCCCTCAGCGTCGCTGTCACCCTCGGCGCTTGCCTGAGCGCCAACGCCTTAACCATTGGCTTCTCCCAAGTGGGTTCCGAATCTGGCTGGCGCACCAACTTTTCTGAATCGGTAAAGGCCGAAGCGGAAAAACGCGGCATTACTCTTAAGTTTTCTGATGCGCAACAAAAGCAGGAAAACCAAATCAAAGCTGTGCGCAGTTTTATTGCCCAGCGCGTGGACGCCATTGTGATTGCCCCTGTAGTAGAAACCGGCTGGCAGCCAGTGCTGATGGAAGCCAAGCGCAACCGCATTCCGGTGGTGATTGTTGACCGCAACGTATCGGTTACCGATCAATCCCTCTACCTGACCCGTATCGCCCCTGACTTTGTTGAAGAGGGTAAAGAAGCCGCTGAATGGCTGATGGCGAAAACCGAGGGCAAGTGCAACATCCTCGAACTGCAAGGCACTGTAGGCTCCAGTGCTGCCATCGACCGCATGAAAGGTTTTAACGAAGTGATTGGCGCTCACCCGGAATCAAAAATCGTGCGCAGCCAAACCGCCGAATTCACCCGCGCCAAGGGTAAAGAAGTGATGGAAACCATGCTTAAAGCCGAAAACGGCGGTAAAGGCATTTGCGCGATTTGGTCACATAACGATGAAATGGCCCTGGGCGCCATCCAAGCCGTTAAAGAAGCCGGCCTGCAACCAGGTAAAGATATTCTCGTAGTTTCTGTTGATGCGGTAGACGACGCACTCAAAGCCATTGAAGCCGGCGAACTCAACGCCTCAGTAGAAATGAGCCCCCACCTCGGCGGCCCAGCCTTTGACGTGGTAGACGAATTCCGCAAAGGCAAAAAAGATTTCGACAAGTGGATTAAAGTTGATGGTGCTGTGTTTACTTCAGAAAATGCAGCAGCAGAACTAGCCAAGCGCGGCGCGAAATAATTAATCGTTTTTGTTTCGCTGTTTGCTGTTTGCTGTTTGCTTTTGACGTTAGCCATCCCTTATTAGCTCGCCGAGCACTGGAGCAAATTGGGTGGCAAACGGGCGGGATGCCCGTTTGA
>CBIMZH010000338.1:0-3982 GCA_966248255.1 uncultured Cellvibrio sp. | reverse complement strand
GCGTCACTTATTTGAAAGCGTCACTTAGTTGAAATGCGTCTTCTTAAAAACCGGAATTGACCATGAGTTTTCTCAATCAAATCGCCCTTAGCGGTGTACGTGCAGCCCAGGTTGGCCTGACCACTACCGGGCAGAACATTGCCAACGTTAACACCCCCGGCTTTAGTCGCCTTAACTCGGTGACCGCCTCTCTGGCTGGCCCCGGCGGTTTGAACGTGGGCGGTGGTGTTGAAGTGACCAGCATTCGCCGCATCGCTAACGAGTTTCACAACCAGCAGTTGTGGCGCGCGACTACCGAGCAAAATTATTTTTCCACCCGTCAGGATTACCACACAGCGCTGGAGACTTTGATGTCCGGCGATGGCTCCAGCCTGAGTACCGGCCTGGACCAATTTTTTGCCGCTGTCAGCGAAGCCAGTGCCGCGCCTGAATCCATCGCCCTGCGTCAGCAGGTGCTGGCCGAGGCGGGCAACCTGGCGCAGCGCTTTAACGCTCTGGGTGGCAATATCAATGCACAGATTTTATCGGTGCAGGCGCAGCGCACTTCCATGGTTACTACCATCAATGGCCTGGCCGACAATATTGCCAAAATCAACAAGCAAATCGTTGAAGCCGAAGCGAGCAAAGGCGATACCACAGCGCTGCGCGATCACCGCGACAGCCTGTTAAAAGAGATGAGCCAGTACGCCTCGGTGCGCGTTAACGAAACCGCCGATGGCGCAGTGAATGTATCGCTCAGCAACGGCCAGCCGCTGGTGTCGGGCAAGTCCGCAGGCGAGCTGCAAATCACCATGCTCGCCACCGGCGAGCAACAGGTATCGCTCAATTTTATCGGCACGAGTTTCCCGCTGCGCCAGGATACCTTTGGCGGTGCTTTTGGCGGTTTGTACGATGCGGAATACAGCGATCTGCGCGCGGGCATGGCCTCGCTGCACGCTATGGCCGATCAGTTTACCCAAGCGTTTAACAGCACCATTCAAAGCGGTTTTGATTTGTCCGGCAACCCTGGCCAGGCGCTGCTGACTTACGATCCCACAAGTAGCAATCAGCTGCTGAAGGTGAATGCACTCACTCCGGAGCAGCTGGCTTTTTCCGATACCGCCGGCGAGTCGGGCAACAACAAGGTATTGCTGCAATTGCTGGATATTAAAAACCAGAACATCAACCTCAATGGCAGCTCGGTCACGCTTAACGATGCCTATACCGGTTGGCTGGGCCAGGTGGCGAGCAACAGTCGCCAGAACCAGGCGGATCTGGAGTCTTCCACTCAGGTAACCGCTCAGGCGCAGGCGCAGCGCGACAGCACCAGCGCGGTCAGCCTGGATGAAGAGGCGGTTAACCTGATGACTTATCAGCAGGCCTATCAGGCCAATATGAAAGTGATTGCCACCGCTAACCAGTTGTTTGATGAAATGCTTGCCGCGTTTTAATCGGCAGCGCATTTTTTAACGATTTTTAAAAGTATTTTTAGCTAAAGTCCGCGAGGCATTAAATGCGTATCACCAATGCACAGATCACCGCCACCATGCAGGGGTCCATGAATGGCACCTCGGCCAAACTGGGCAAATTGATGCAGCAGATGTCCACCGGCAAACGCATTATGTTGCCCAGCGATGACCCTATCGCCAGCGCCCGTGTTATGCGCGTACAGCGCGAAGAGGCGAGCATTACCCAGTACGGTAAAAATATCGACAACGTCTCCTCCAGCCTGTCGGTGCAGGAGGCCAACCTCACTTCAATGTCCGACCTTATGTTGAACGTGCGCGATCGCCTGCTCTGGGCCGCCAACGGCTCCAACACCAGTGAAGATCTGGCGGCCATTGCCGGTGAGCTGAAAAATATCGAGCAGACTATTTACTCGTCCATTAACGTGCGCGACGAAGAGGGCCGCTATTTATTCTCCGGCACCCTGAGCAATGCTCCGGCTGCGGCCTATGATTCGGCGACGCAAACCTACAGCATTATCGGCAACGATAAGTATCGCCAGGCGGCCGTTGCCAATGGTGTGCTGGTGGATGAAAACGTCACTGCCCTGTCGATTTTTGGCAGCGGTCTGGACTTCCTCAACCAGCTGCATCAACTGGTTACCACCCTGCAGGACCCGGCGCTGGACGCCAGCAACCCGGCCGTGGGCGCGCAGATTACCAGTGCCATCGATCAGCTCGACCTGACCCACAATGGCATGCTCTCCAAAGTGACCGAGCTGGGCGGCCGTCAGAACACCCTGAGCCTGCTCAAGAGCGGCCATGATGATGTGTCCCTGGTCAATCAGAAAATTGAAGGAGACCTGTCCACATTGGATTACGCCCAGGCCAGTATCGACCTGAGCAACTACCAGCTTGCACTCCAGGCGACGCAAAAGACTTACGTCAAAATTAATGACCTGTCACTGTTCAATTTGCTGTGAGGGCAAATGAATTATGAAAATTGACAGTCAACTCTCGCTGGCCGGCCGCAGCCCTTCGACCGCGGCCAACAGCCCGGCCAGCGCCACCGAAACACGCGATAAACGCAGCGCACCCAACAGCCTGCCGCAGTCATTTACCCGCGGCTTTCCGCGTCGCGACACCAGTTTTAGCCAGGATTTTAACCAGCAGTATTCCACCCTTCAGGCCGCCGATGATTACCTGGGCGAGCTGAGCGAAGAGCTGGCGGATTTAAAACTGCGCCTGAGCAAACAGCTTAGCGCTACCGGCCGCGACGACCGCCCGGCGATCAACCAGAGCCTGACCAAGGTCAATGCTTTGCTCGCCGAGCGCAGCAGTCGCAGCGCCAAAACCCTGGATGCCAATTTCAATTTGCACACCAGCGAACCGGCGCGCAGTCGCATCAGTATTCAGGGGCTGGAGTCGGTTGCCCGGGTTCAGGCCGCAGGCCAGGAGACGCTGGTTATCTCCGGCGGTCGCCCGCTCACTCACCCTATGGTGGTAGCGCTCGATGAGGGTATGGCCCAGGGCCAGGTGCTGCGCCGCTTTAACACCGGCCTGGCACCGGCGAGCATGCGCGCCGAAGTGGATGCCCAGGGCGCGCTCAAGTTCACCCTGCCGGAGGACAGCTGGCAGCAGCTGAAAAGCCAGCTCAAGGTACAGGGCGAGGGCAAGTTGGCACCGGCAGCGCCTGGGCGCCAGCTGCTGGCGGCGGAAGAGGGCCTCAACGGCTTTAACCCGCAGCTGGTACAGGAGTCCAGTTTTAAGGGCATGCGCCAACTGCTGGATTCCGTGGTGGGCAGCCTGAACAAGGTATCCAGCGTGCGCGATCAGGTATCCGAGCAGCAGGCCTCGCTTAAAGCCTTTATCGCCGAACAAGCGAACCCTGAAGAGCAACAGTGGGCGGCGAACTTTGTCGGCAGCCTGTTTGACGGCCAGGACCAGCGCCAGACCGCAGGCTACAACCGGGTAGCCACCACGGTAGCGGCTCAGGCACAGCTAACCCGCTATGCCGTGGTTAGCCTGCTGTCCTGAACCCAGGCGCATTTTTCTACTCAGCAGACTTTTTTCTTCAGCGCAGAACTTTTCTTTAGTGGGAGATTTCCAACCATGAGTGGCCTCAAACCTCAGCCCCAGTCCCTCTATCAGGATGATGTGGCATTGGCGCAAGCAGCGCGCCAGGAGAGCGTGGCCGGAGTTGTTCAAAACTTTGAAAACCTTGTAACATCAGCCTATTTCAGGTTGATCCGCAAGTGGAGAAAGCAGGTTATGGTTTATGTACAGCGAGATGCGCAAGGACGTTTACTGCGCGTAGAGCAAAAACCATTCGAAGGTATGACCGAGCACCTCGCGGTAGAGAGCGAGGAGCTGCACGAATGGCTTAAAGCCAAAGAGGAAGTCAAAGCGCGCCTGGATAGCCTGCACTCATCCGACCTGGAGTTGGTCCGGGTGCTGGAAGATGTCATCTACATCCTGGTGGACCGCGGCGTAATTCAATACACCGACCTGCCACTGGCCGCCCGCCAAAAGCTCGACCAGCGCGCCATAGACCGCGC
>CBIMZH010000337.1:0-3989 GCA_966248255.1 uncultured Cellvibrio sp. | reverse complement strand
TTCAACCAGTTGCTCAGCACCAGCCCGGCGCCGTAGTAATTTTCCAGCTGATTAACCTGCTTATCCGCCTGGCCAATTTGCACAAAACTGGCGAGGTTTTCACCCCAGTATTTTTCCGCCAGCAGATAAACACCGTGATTGTTGTCTTCCCTCTCGCCGCTAACCGGGCTGTCAAATTTGGCGGTGTGCCACCAGCCGCCCAAGCCGATTTTAAATTGCTCAGCTTCGGCCAGCCCCACTTCCAGCACAGTAAACAGGCCATCATCGGCAGCAAACTTTATATGGGTTCCCCTAGGCTTATCCGGATCGCCAGGGACGCCGTCGTAAACGCCCAGCTGCAGATACTGCAGCTCGCCAGTAAGGCGTAAGTTCACCGACATAGCCGTCGTGGGAAAAATCGACGGGCCGGCCTGGGAGGTATCCGGGCCTATACCAAAGGAGGCGTGAGTAAATAACCCTGAAGCGTCGAGCGAGTAAAAGCGCGAATTGAAATCGTGCAGACCTAGCAACAGTTGCACATGGCCATCGACAAAGCTGTGTTCATACCAGAATTCGTAGAGCTTAAAACTATTTTCGGCGGCTATATTGGAGATCTCCTGGATATCGCCAGTCATTTCCGAGGGATCGCCACCGGTGTCACCGAGCAGGTACACAAAAAACTGGCCGCCGCTCCACCAGTCGGCGCTGGCTGTATCTATGGCCCAAGTTAAATCCAGATTGGCCAGCTGGCGACTGCCGCGCTCGACGCCGCCACTAAAATTACTGACTGACTCCAGAGTGATTGCGCCATCAAATTCATAGCCGTCATCGGCTCGCAACTGCATGGCAGCAAGCACCAGACAAAAGCCACTGAGCGAAATAAAGTATTTTTTAATTAGCAATTCCATCAACCTCGTCAATACCCGAACAGGCAATCACGCTGATAAGAACCAAAACTTTATTCCGTTCAGTATAGCCAGCTGCCACCAGGCATCAGGCGAATTTGCGCCCGGCACTAGCAACCCTTGGCAACAAGGCGAGTTTTTACATTAAGCGCAAGGATTGTTAGGCAAACGAGTGCTGAAATTATTTTTTTTAATTGCATCTAATTTTATAAAGCCACTTCATTAACCAGGTGTTGAAATTTTTAAACCCATAACCCCCAGCAAAATCAGCGCAACCCAAAACCACTGCAGCCAATTGAGGGATTCGCCCAGCCAATAGCTACTCGCCAGTAGTGAACCCAACACACCTATACCTACCCAAAGGCTGTAGGCAACGCCGAGTGGCAGCTGACGACAGGCAAAGCCCAGCAGGCCAATGCTGGCCACCAGAGCAACCAGCGTAAGCAGGCTAAACCCCGGGCGAGTAAAACCCTGGCTGAGCTTCATCGCCAACACCCAAACCACTTCAAATAAACCGGCGAGAACCACCAGGAACCAGGACATATGCACCTCCAATATTTCGGCCTTTACCGAACATTGGGGTCGTCCCCGAATTAGACAGGCTGCCGGGGTCGTCCCCGGCAGTGAAAGAAATGACCAGAAAATCTTAACAACAAGCGCGCCAAAAAACGATTAAAGAATGGTTTAGGAATTTTGCTCGCGCATGGCCAACTTGCGTTTGGTTAACGCCGTGGCTTCGTGCTCCAGCGGGTTTTCCGGCCAGGGGTGGCGCGGGTAGCGGCCGCGCATATCTTTGCGCACCTCGGGGTAGCCCTGCTGCCAAAAGGTTTGCAGGTTGGAGGTGACCGCCAAGGGGCTGCCATTGGGTGAGAGCAGATGAATTTTAAGGGGGATCTTACCCCCGGCAAACTGCAGCTGCTCGCAGCCAAAAAACTCCTGCAATTTGGCCGATACTTGCGGCAAGCCTTCGGCGGAAAATTCTACAATTACCGAACGGCCGCTGGGCAGCTCCACTTTTTCCGGCAACAGCTCGCTCAGCTTTTGACAGGCGTCATAGCCAAGATAAAACTCCAGCGCCTGCAGCCAGGGCAAGTTATCCAGCTGGCTTTGTGGCGAGAGAAAACCGCCCAGCCATTGCTCAAGTGACGCAATCAATCCCGCATCGCTTAAGTCCGGCAACGCCAGCAATTGCAATTGCGCCACCAACCGCGCCCGCTCCAGCAGGCGTTTAGCTGAGGCTGGCCATAGCTCCAGGCCTTTTTCACTGAGTAGATTTTGAATATGCGCGCACAGACCCGCCGTTAATTTATCGGCGGGGATTTTATCCAGCGCTTCATCAATCACCACCCCGCCCATGCGCCAGAGCAGTTGCTGCTGCCACTGGTTTTGGCGAAACACCAGTTGCGCGTCGCACTGCGCCAGTTTGCGCTGCTGCTCGCGGCTTAAATTAATGCTTAAGCCCAGACCGCTATGGCCTTTGGCGCGCGGGTTAATTACCGGGAACACCGCCCAGTCGCTGGCGAAGCTGCGCTGGGGTTCAATGCTGATGCCGGAGTTTAAGCGGTAGCGGCCCGACTCCTGGCGATAGCCGATGCGGTCGCTAAAGGCTGTTGCCAGCAGCAGCGGTTCCAGCTCGGCATCCACTTCGTTTAACGCCAGTGTTTTTAACCAGCGCTTGACCTGGGTTTGCCACTGGCGATTGCGCTGCAGTTCGCGCGCGGCCGTGGCCAGCCAATCTTCCAAGTCGTCGCCCGCTTCCCATTCAAAATGCAGCGCCAGGGCCAGCTGCAACATGGGTTTGGGCAGAGTGTTTTGGTGGGCAATTAAGAGTGCGGCAATGCGCGGATGAGTACCCAGCTCCGACACCTGTTGCCCCGCTGAGGTAATTGCGCCCTGCGCATCCACCAGGCCCATAGCGGCCAGCTGTTGCAGTGCAAATTTCAAAGCTAAAGCGTTGGGCGCCTCCACCCAGGGCAGGCTCGCGGCCGGGCTGCCCCAGTGAGCGATGCGCAGTGCCAAAGGCAGGTAATCGCAGGCGCGAATTTCGGGCAGGTCAGCAGCCGCTAATGGCTGGTCCTGCGACCAAAGGCGAATGCACTCACCCGCCTGCACCCGCCCGGCGCGACCGCGGCGCTGCTCGGCGCTGGCCATACTGATGCGCGAGCTGCGCAGCCGCGAAATGCCGGTGCGCTGCTCGTAATCCACTCGCCGCGCCAGGCCCGAATCCACCACCAGGGTGACATCGGCAATGGTCAGCGAGGTTTCCGCAATATTGGTGGAGAGAATGATGCGCGGTCCCTGGGCCGGGGCCAGCGCCGCCTGCTGTTCGCGGTTGTCCACGCGGCTGTGCAGGCGAAATACTTTATGGCCTGGGTAGCTGCTGGCCAGCGCCTGGGCGCAGGCTTCGATTTCGCGCCAGCCAGGCAAAAACACCAGGGTGCAGTTGCTCTGCCAATGGCCATGACTGGCCAGTGCACGCAGCAACTGCGCCTCGATTTTTTCTGGAGGGCCATTGGGCATGAGCTTGACCGGGCAATAGCTGAGCCCTACCGGAAAGCAGCGCCCCGGGGCAAACAGCCGCTGGCCAATTTGCTGCTGCAGTTTGGGGTCGGGGGTGGCGCTCATGAGTACCAGCTGCAGGTCATCGCGCAGAATTTGCACCTCCTGCAGCAACGCCCAGAGCAAGTCCTGGTTAAGGCTGCGCTCGTGGATTTCATCGAGCATTACACAGCCCACGCCCTCCAGCTCCGGGTTGTTGAGCAGTCGCTGTAGCAGTACACCAGGGGTAGTTACCAGCAGTTGGGTTTGGCTGCTGGTGCGCGTGTCGTAGGGCACCTGATAGCCGACGCGACCGCCCACCTCTTCACCCAGCAGCTGCGCCAGGCGCCTTGCCAATGCCTGGGCGGCAAGAATGCGCGGCTGCACCAGAATCACCTGCTGGCCCTCGGCAACCTGGGCCAGCGCCCAGAGCGGCGCCAGGGTAGATTTACCGGCACCGGGTTCGGCTTCGAGCAGCAAAGGCGTTGCCCTAAGCGCGGCCATAAACTGGTCGCGCAATTGGCTAAGGGGCAATTCGGGGAGTTGATTCAACCAAGCAGGCATAGG
>CBIMZH010000336.1:0-3992 GCA_966248255.1 uncultured Cellvibrio sp. | reverse complement strand
GCGGTGGTAAAAGGCGATCAACTCACCACCGCCAAGCACACCTGCGCCATAGTCTCGGTCAACGAATTCACCCCCAGTAGCGATGTACTGGATATGGGCACCCCCGGGGTCACCTATTGCAAAGCCATGCGCAAATGCATTCGCGAACTGAGTAAAGACATAGTCGACTGGGCCAGCCCTTTGCTCTAGCACTCGCCTTGCTTTAACACTCGGCTGAATTAACAGGCGCTTGGTTTTAACACTTTCGTTGCTTTAAGAAAGCGCACAGATTTCCTTGTTGCTCTTAACAGGACTTGCCCCTGGGCCTAAACGCCCAGGGGCTTTTTTTTACGAAGCGATTCAGGCAAAGATTTAATACAAGGCGTTTAATACACAGCATTTAACGCTTAAGTACAAACTCATCGCGCAGTTTCCACAGCGGCGGTTGCTGTCCGGGCGCCTCAGTCCAAAGCGGTCGACGGCTGCTCTCGCCCGCCATCACCCACTGCTGGGGCACTTCATCCGTGCCCAGCATATAGCCGTGCAGATTGCCCTGGGCATCAATCTTAAAGCGCAAAAAGCCTTTGTATTTGTCGCTGGCCAGGGGTGAAAAAGCGTTGTTGGCCTGTAAGCCAAGCAGCGCCATAAGTGCGAAATAAAGCCCAAACACCAGGCCGCCGGACAAAAAGCACAAGAGAAAAACAAACAGCCAATAATTTGCCAATGAATGCTGGGCAAAGCGCTGACACAGGAACAACACCCAGGCCATAGCCAACAGATGGGCAATAGCCAGCAAACCTGCACCGCTAACGGCAGACAATTTTCGCCCTGAGTTAACCAGATATAAACAAAACAACATCAGGCCGATTACCGCCGCGAGCACTGGCCAACTCCAGCGCAAAAAATTAAAGCCATCGCACTGAGTTAAATACAGACACAGATAGAGAATACTGGCCATTACCCAGGCGTGAACCAGTGTATGCGCCACGGCAATACATTTGCCCAGCTTATTGCCATCATCACTCGCCAAGTAATTGCAAATGACATAGAGCACAACTATGCCCAGCAATGACACAGGGCCTTTTAAAAACGCCAGCATTACACTTAAGAGCGCGCTGCCATAGCCTTGTTGGGAAAGCGCCAGCCAACTGCCTTTGATCCCCGGTAGCGCGCCGAGCAATACCAACCCGTACACAGCGCCCAGCAATAGCGCAAATAAAATATTGCCGCTGAGAATTTTGTCGGCGTTGTCGCGGCTAAACAGCTGACTAACAGAAAATTCCAGTTTGGCGGCGGGCTTAAACAGCGCCCAGATATTGCCCAGCGACAAACAGCGGCTGGTGGCTTCATCCGGATAAGCACTGGCGCGCTGGTATTCGCGCTGCCCCGGCGTCAGCTGATCGACAGAGCCAACCCTGAGCCGCTTAACCAGATCCGCGCTCATCGCATTGTTTTCGCGCTGGGCATCGAGCACCTTGGTGCGGCTGACTGCGCGCGCATGGGTCGGGTGCAAAAAGGCACCGCCACTGCCGCAGGTAATTAACATGTCCTGGTAATCCATGGCGACACTCTGGGTGTCAGTCGCGGACACTTCGCGCACATAGTGGTGATAATCACCGGCCAAATGCAGGCGCAGGCGCAATCCGCTATCGAGAATAAATTGCTCCAGCCGCTGATAGCGGCGCGGATAGCCCTCGCGCGCAGCATCGCCCAGGGTTCGCGTCCAGTAGGGTTCGGGGTAGAGCAAAATAATATTGCTGCCCGGGGGAATTATTTTTTGTTCGATCATTGCCCAAAATGCTTCAAACTGTTTGCGATCTATATCGCCATTCAGGGCAAAGTCCAAGCCTAGCAGCCACCAACCCCGGGGCAGTTGCGCAGCAAAATAACTGCGCGTCTGCCGGCTGTTAGCGGCTTGATTTTCCAACCCCAAAAATTGATTGCTGTAGTCGGCAATAAACAGGCGGTTAAAGGTGGAGAGGTTGTCAAACCAATCGTGATTTTGCGGGATGGCCAGCAAGGGGGTTGGCAGCGCCTCAGGCTCGGGCCGCGCCGCCTCCCACAACTCGGTAAATCTGTATTGGTATTCTTCGGTATTGGCCCCCGGATAAGCCAGGTCGCCACCCAACACCAGCAGTGCGCCGCGCGGGTAAATTGTCTTGGCGCCCTCCGGCTCAGCTACCGCCAGATGCGTTGCCTGAAGCGCGCGGGCGAGGCTGTAACTGGCATTGCCGCCATCGCCAGTGTCGGATAAAAAATCCCACCAAAAATCCTCCTGCTCATGCTGGCGAAACTCTATCGCCTTGAACTCCCCTTGAAACAACTCACGGCGATCGAGGTTTTGTAACTCATCCTGTGTTGAACTTATGCGACGGATGGATTGCCAGAGCACCAGCGGGTTGTACCAGGCCACAGGCCAACGCAGGTGCGGGAAGATATTCACGCCAAATTTATATTTCGCCATTCCAAATTCCTTGTGCGAATTAAGAGCAAAGCCAGTGCCTGTGTTTGCCTCAGGCTGCTGATCCGGCTGATTTTTTAAGCGATTTTGCCACGAGTTTTGCGCTAAAGGTTTTTATATTTTGTTGCACAATATTTTTTTAACGCGGGCAGTTTGCCCATTTACCCAGGTAGAGGTGATTTTCCCTTGTATACTTATTGTCGAAATACTTTTAAGAAAAGATTGTCTTTTCGCGCCAAGCGAAAGCTTCGGTTATAGTAGCCGTGGCACTGAACTAAACCTCAGGCCCATGGCCTCAGGCTGCTTCCCCCGACAACTCTTTTACAAGTATTAAGCAGGGACTCACATGCTCCAGGTTCAACAAACCAAGCCGACCAGCTTGGAAGCCGAATTAAGCTCGCAATCACAACAGCCCGCCAGCCATCAAATTTGCTGTGCCGATTTGATCGTCGACTATCTGGAACGCCTGGGTATTGAAAAAGTATTTGGCGTACCCGGTGGCGCCATAGAACCCTTAATGAATGCGCTGGCGCGCAGTGAAAGGCGCGGCGGCCCCAAACTTGTGGTCGCCCGTCACGAGTGCGGCGCCGCCTTTATGGCCGATGGTTACTACCGCGAAACCGGCAAGATGGGCGTGGTCTGCAGCACCACCGGCCCTGGCGCCACCAACCTGATTACCGGCGTCGCCTCGGCCGCCGCCGAAGAGACGCCGCTGCTGGTGATTACCGCGCAGACGCCTCTACCTAAATTCGGCAAGCGCGCATTACAGGAATCCAGCTGCACCGCTATAGATACAGTGGGCATGATTCGCTACGCCTCGCAGATGAGCACCCTGGTATCTCACCAGGAACAACTGGAAGGCAAACTGGTGGCGGCGGTTATGGCGGCACTGCGGCCGCCGCGCGGCCCCGCGCACTTGAGCATTCCCTCAGATGTTTTACGCAGCCCCGCCAGCCTTAACCATTCGCTTAAACCCGAACTGCTGATGCAGGAATTTATCGCCATAGATGAGCAGGCGGTACATGAGCTGTACAAAAAAATCGTCAAAGCCAAAAACATTGTGATCTACATAGGCAAGGCGGTTGGCCCCGCCAGTCATCTGGTGATGGAATTTATTGAGCGCACCGGAGCCACTTTTATTGCCTGCCCCATGGGCAAAACCTGGATAGATGAAACTCACCCCCAGTATCGCGGCGTCTATGGATTTGCCGGCCACCAGAGCGCCAAGGAGCTGCTGCACTACCAGGACAAAATCGATCTGATCCTGGCGCTGGGTACCGCCCTGGGCGAGCTGAGCACCCGCGGCTGGCGCGAAGATCTGCTTAACGACAAGCTGGTTCATGTGGACTCTACCACCGAGCACTTCACCCGCTCGTCCATGGCCAATATGCATGTGTTTGGCAATATGGAGATGATCTTCACCCGTCTGCTCACCTATTTGCGCACCGCAAAGCGCAAGCCGGGCCAAAGCTGCCTGCCCCAGGCTGGCCCCCGCAATGTACACGGCGGCTATATCCAGCTGGTTGAAGAGGAAAAGTGCCTGGCCAAAGAC
>CBIMZH010000335.1:0-3999 GCA_966248255.1 uncultured Cellvibrio sp. | reverse complement strand
GGGCAAACATTTCGCTGGCGTCCACTACCAGCAGTAGGCTGCCCAGGGGCTCGGCTGCAGTTTCAGGCTTGATCGGCCTGGCCCAGTTAACCCACCAGTGGCTATTGATAGATACCACTTCCGGCAGTACCGGTCTCAGCGTGTCCGCGCGGTTAAGCAATTCCAGTTCGGCATAGCGAATGGGGAACTGGGCATCGCGGTCCAGCTGGGCGCTGCCGGGGGTAAATATGCGCAGATTGAGCGCGGCGGGAATCGCGCGCACCAGGGTTCGCGCCAGCTGATTACGGTTATCCTCGGTATATGCCGGATTAGCGGGCGTCAAGCTGTCAATTATGTCCTGGTTGCTCGCCAAGCGGTCGAGGGTTTGCGCCTGGGTGCGCCAGTAGTCCTGCAGCAGGTTGGCGCGATTTTGCGTCTCCTGCTCGGCCAGTGCCTCCAGGTTGGCGGCGCTTTTTTGCGCGACCATAGGCTCGTAAAGTACAAAGCTGATCAGGGCACTTAAGACCAGCGCAACGGCGCAGCTGCTTAAGAGTAACTGGCGTTTGAGCGCCTGACGTTTGCTGGCCTCCTCCCGTGCGCGTATTTCCGCGCGGCTGAGTGCGGGAGTTTCAGAGTGCGAAGTGGAATTATCCTGTCGTGCCACGCTTTTACCCTATCTTATTAATTTAGATCGAATTTCCTTGCTCACCCAGGCGTAGCGCCAGCTCGCGGATCAACTCCCGCGCCAACTGGTTTTTGCTCATTTGGGCGATTTCCCGATTCCCCCGAGGGTCGACCAGGGTCACTGCATTGTCATCGCTATTAAAGCCTATGCCCTCGCTGGCAATGTTATTGGCGATCACCAAATCCAGCTTTTTGCGCTCAAGTTTAGCGCGCGCATAGTCGACCAGGTTTTGGCTCTCGGCGGCAAAGCCTACGGTATAGGGGCGATCTTGCAGGGCGGCGACACTGGCGACTATATCCGGATTTTTTATCAGCTCCAGAGTCAGTTTGTCGCTGTCACCTTTTTTAAGCTTGTGCTCGGCCAGCTGGGCCGGGCGATAGTCGGCGACGGCAGCGGCGGCGATAAACAGATCGCAGTCAGCGGCTGCCTCCAGGCTGGCGGCGTACATCTGCTCGGCGCTGACCACATCCAATCGCTCCACCCGCGCCGGACAGGGCAGTTGCGTTGGGCCGCTGATTAACAGCGTTCGGGCGCCGGCTTCAGCCGCAGCTTCGGCCAGGGCATAGCCCATTTTGCCTGAGCTGTGATTGCTGATATAGCGCACCGGGTCTATGGCTTCGCGGGTCGGGCCGGCGGTAATCACCACTTTTTTCCCCGCTAACAAGCCAGTTTGAAAAAGCGCGCCTGCTGCCTCGACCAACTCCAGCGGCTCCAGCATCCGCCCCGGGCCAATATCACCGCAGGCCTGGCTGCCCTGGGCTGGGCCAAACAGTTTGATGCCGCGGCTGGCAAGCAAGGCCAGGTTGGCCTGGGTGCTGGCGTTGCGGTACATGCCCTGATTCATCGCCGGCGCCAGAGCAATAGGTGCGGCTGTGGCCAGGCACAGGGTGGTGAGCAGATCGTTGCCCATGCCCTGCGCCAGGCGGGCGATAAAGTCGGCACTGGCGGGCGCGACCAAAATCAGGTCGGCCCAGCGTGCCAGTTGAATATGGCCCATACCGGCTTCGGCTTGTGGATCGAGCAACTGGGTGTGCACCTGGTTGCCGGACAGTGCCTGAAGCGTCAGGGGAGTAATAAATTCTTCCGCCGCCGGGGTCATAACCACCTGCACCCGAGCGCCGGCATCCTGCAGACGACGGATTAAATCGGCGCTTTTATAGGCGGCAATACCACCGGTTACGCCGAGTAGAATCTGTTTGTTGTGCAGTGAAAGCGTCGCCATAAATAAAGACTGTTGCCCTTAATAGAATGTCAGAGTGCAAGTGCCTGGCACTGGTTTTTGCCCGGCCTGGCGCGAGTCGTCAAACTCCGCCGGGGTGCGATTTTAATAAGCCTTGAGGTAACTAATCACTAACTACTCAAGGCTTGACGCAAGCCGCCTAAGATACCATCCTTGCCCTGGGTTTCCCAACCTGGGGGCTATATCCGGGCGGTAAAGCCAAGGATTTATCCCCGACTCATTCAGCAAGGAGCTGCTATGTCTATTGCCCAGTGGCCGGCGCCCGAGCGCCCGCGCGAAAAACTGCTCAACCTGGGGCCTGGCGCCCTGTCCGATGCCGAACTCCTGGCGATTTTTTTACGCATAGGTGTGGCGGGTAAATCCGCTGTAGATCTCGCCCGGGAATTGCTCAATCAATACGGAGGCCTGCGCCCGCTGCTGGAAGCCAGTCAGCAAGAGTTTTGTGCCGGCCTTGGTCTGGGTGCGGCTAAGTATGCTCAGCTGCAAGCGGTGCTGGAGATGGCCAGGCGCCATTTGTCTGCCAGCATGCAGGCCGGAGATCTGCTTACCAGCCCGCAATTGGTGCGCGATTACCTGCGCGCGCAGCTGCGCCACCGCCAGCGCGAAGTTTTTGCCGTGCTCTTTCTCGACAGCCAGAACCGACTTATCGCCTATGAGGAAATCTTTCAGGGCACTATAGATGGCGCCAGTGTCTATCCGCGTGAAGTAGTCAAACAGGCTTTGGCGCGCAATGCAGCGGCGGTGATTTTTGCCCATAATCATCCCTCGGGTGTGGCTGAGCCCAGCCAGGCCGACAGGCGTATCACCCAGCGTTTACAGGATGCTCTGGCGCTGGTGGATGTGCGGGTGCTGGACCATCTGGTAGTAGGCGAGGGGGAGCCGGTTTCCTTTGCTGAACGAGGTTGGATTTGATGCCAGAGGTGAGATTGTTATAGAGTTGCTGGCTAGGATCTGAAGTCCGGCACAAGCAAAGGTTTCGCACGGGTGCCCATAATAACAACTGAATCCGGTAGATCATGAATCCCACTGCTTTTATCTCGCGCCATTTGCGCCTGGTTTTTAGTCTGCTGTTGCTGAGCTGGGTTGCGCAACCAGGAATGGCTATAGCGAATGTTCAGCCACTCAAGCTGGTAATTCCCACTCGGGATGTTGCCACAACGGCCGACATCAACTACTTCTATCCGTTGCTCAAGCTGGCCTTAAGTAAAACTGAAGATACCGACGGCCCCTATCAGGTGGACTTTTACCCGCGCCAGCTGTCCTCGGCGCGCATTCTCAGTTTGATTGAAAACAATGAGGGCATAGATCTGGCCTGGACCAGTACCAGCAGTCAGCGCGAGCGCGACCTGGGCTATGTGCCTGTTTCCCTGCTGGGCCAGCTTAGCGATTACCGGGTGCTGATGATCCGCGCCCGGGATCAGGCCAGGTTTAACCATGTCGAAAATCTGGCCGACCTGCAGCAGATGCGTATGGGCATAGGCGGCCACTGGCCGGATGCCCGGCTGCTGGCCAACAATGGCTTTATGACAGTTACCTCCATCTATTACGAATCCCTGTTTAACATGCTGGCGGTCAAACGCTTTGAAGCTTTTCCGCGCGGCCTGTTTGAAGCCTGGGATGATCTGGCGGCGCACCCGAATCGCGGCCTGGCGGTGGAGCAGCGCTTGATGTTGCACTACCCGGCGCCCTTTTACTTTTTTGTAAATAAGGACAATACCGCTCTGGCCGAGCGCCTGGAGCGAGGTTTGAAGATCGCCCAGGCAGACGGCAGCTTTGATGAATTAATGATGAGCATCCCCGCCTTCAGGCAGGGCCTGGATGAATTGAACCGCGGCCAGCGGCTGGTGTTCGAACTTGAGCCAAAATACTGAGCAGGATTCTCCTCTAGGTAAAAATTGGATTTTTTTGGCTAAAAAAGCAGCTTGTCGTTGCTATTGGAGACCTGTTTTGGTATAAAACGCGGCTCTTTGCGGCGGGGTTGTAAAAGCGTCTTTTCAGCGCCCCTTTTCTGGCTGGTTTTGTACAAAATCTGCCCTCTGATCTCTGGCCGCCATAGGAAAGAATAGGCTGCTTACAACATGCTCCAAGCTGGTTG
>CBIMZH010000334.1:0-4002 GCA_966248255.1 uncultured Cellvibrio sp. | reverse complement strand
GTTTCGGTCGGTGAATCATCAATTATTAGTACTTTGGCCATAAATGCTCCGAAAACAAAAAAATCCGCAATCGCGGCTGCTATCTTGTGCTAACAATCCTTTGGAGGGTTCCAGATGTTCTAACGATTAGCATTGGCGATAAACGCCAGGGTAGAGTGAGTTAGGACGCTTTCAGGTGCTTTACGTGAGCCTCAATGGCGCCGAGCAATTCACTTTTACTAAAGGGTTTGGTGAGGTATTGATCTGAGCCGACTATGCGCCCTTTAGCCTTATCGAAAAGGCCATCTTTACTGGAGAGCATAATCACAGGGGTACTTTTGAATTCGCTATTATTTTTGATTAGTGCGCAGGTTTGGTAGCCATCAAGGCGTGGCATCATGATATCGACAAAAATGATATCTGGGCGAGTGTCAGCAATTTTTGCCAGGGCATCAAAGCCATCGGTGGCGGTGATTACCGTACAGCCCGCTTTTTTAAGCAGTGTTTCAGCCGTTCGACGGATGGTTTTACTATCGTCAATTACCATCACTTTGAGGCTATCGTAAGTTACTTCCATACTCTGACCTTGCCTTTTGTTATGCCGTGTTTGCCAGAAATCAGCGCTGCCTTTACGTGTGCTTTGGGCGATGGGGAATGGCGCAAAGCTAAAGCGCCCGGAAACCCCGGCGACAGTGCAAAGCCAACTTTTAACACAGATTTTAGGGTTTAGCTATAACTAGTTGAATATATGAGTAATCCATTCAACTTTTTAATTTTTTAGAGCCGATTATTCTGTGTCGGATGCCCTTGCTTTAATCCGATTCAAGTCTTAACTTTGTCCGCCAGTCATTCCGCTGTTGTTATTTCCAATCGAGATTCTTCCCATGGCGATTTCCCTTGGCATAGTGATGGATCCCATCGCCGACATCAAATTTCACAAAGATACCTCCCTGGCGCTGCTGTTGGCGGCACAGGAGCGCGGTTGGGATTTGTTCTATATGGAGCAGTCTGACCTGTATTTATTACAGGGCGAAGCGCGCGCCAGAACGCGCCCACTTTTTGTGGCCAATAACGCTGATAGCTGGTTTGAATTGGGGCCACAAGAAGATCGCCTGTTGGGTGATTTAGACGTCATTCTGATGCGTAAAGACCCGCCGTTTGACAATGAATACATCTACAGTACCTATATTCTGGAAACAGCCCAACAGCAGGGCGCGCTGGTCGTAAACGACCCACGCAGCCTGCGCGATTGTAATGAAAAGCTGTTTGCGACTCAGTTCCCGCAGTGCTGTCCGGCGCTGATGGTTAGTCGCGATATGGCGCGACTGCGCGACTTTCATGCCCAGCAAGGCGATGTTATTTTCAAGCCTCTGGACGGTATGGGCGGCAGCCGTATTTTTCGCTGTAAAGCTGACGACCCCAATGTCGGGGTGATTCTGGAGACCCTGACCGAATTCGGCCAGCAGCTGACCATGGCGCAGAGGTATGTCCCGGAAATTACCCAGGGCGACAAACGTATTCTGGTGGTGGACGGCGAGCCTGTGCCCTATTGTCTGGCGCGTATTCCCGCACAGGGTGAAACCCGTGGCAATCTGGCCGCAGGTGGTCGCGGTGTCGCCCAGCCGCTAACAGAGCGCGACCTTTGGATAGTGTCCCAGGTGGCGCCCAGCTTGAAGGCCAAGGGGTTGATGTTTGTCGGCCTGGATGTGATCGGCGATTACCTCACCGAAATAAATGTCACCAGCCCAACCTGTGTGAGAGAAATCGACAAGGCCTATAACACCGCTATAGGGGCGCGCTTGATGGATGCCATTGAGCGCAAGTTGGCGGCGAGAGCTAGCTGATGAATCAGGCGGCTAGCGTGGATCAAATAGAGCAAATGGACCTTAAGCCTCAGGTGGATCCGGGGGATCGCTTGAGCTTTACGCTGTTTTTGGCTCTGGTACTTCATGCGCTGCTGGTGTTTAAGCTCAATTTCAAATTGCCCGATAAAACCAGTGGCTCGCAAACCATAGAAATTACCCTGGCCACTCACAAGTCTTTACATGCGCCCGAAAACGCCGATTTTCTCGCCCAGCACAATCAGGAGGCCAGCGGCACCCTGGATAAAGCCCAGCAGTTAACCACTGAGCGCCAGGCGGAGTTTGCCGATACCCAGGTGCGCGATGTAAACCCTGTGCCGCAGCAGCAGGCTGCGAGTCGCTTGCAGCATAAAGAGCAGCAACTCTTGACCACCAGCGGGCAAAATATTCGCCATGCCCAGGTAAAGCTAAACCCGGACGAGCGCCAGGCGCAGGACAATATTAAAGGGATGATTGAAGATCAGCCGCTGATTTCGGCGGAGATAGCCAGTCTGCAGGCCAAGTTGGACAAGCAGCGCCAGGAGTACGCCCGCCGCCCCAGAGTCAGGACGCTCACTTCGGTGTCTACCAAGGCATCCTTTGATGCCAAGTATCTCAACGACTGGGCGGTAAAAATCGAACAGATGGGTACGCGCAACTACCCTCGTGAAGCCTTGAATCGTCGTATTACCGGCAATCTGCGTATGTCTGTGGTGCTCAATCCGGATGGCACAATTTACGAGATGACCATTCTGCAATCCTCGGGTCAGCGCCTGCTCGATGACGCGGCGCGGCAGATAGTGCGCATGGCTTCACCTTTTGCGGCATTCCCACCGGAGATTCGCAGCCAGGTGGATAGATTACAGATTATTCGTACCTGGTCATTCCAAATTAATGGTAAATCCAGCTCAATTACTACATCAGGGAACTAACCTGATGGGTAGCATCATTTGGCTTGGCAACTGATCCAATAGGTGAAATCCAGCGAAGATTTTTAACGCTTTCACTTGTTTTAACCGCCTCAGCCCTCATACTCAATCCATGAACGAACAAATGCCATTTTCCACTAATTATGATGAGCTGACGCCCGGCAGTCTGCGCGATCATTTTTTGATTGCCATGCCCGGCCTAAACGACTCATCCTTTGCCCATACTGTCACCTACATTTGTGAGCACAGTGATAAGGGCGCTATGGGGTTGGTGATTAACAGTGCAACGCCCATGCAGTTGAGCGAAGTCTTTGCGCAAATGGGCCTGGATGATACTGCGCAGATTGGCGAGCAAATTATTATGTCCGGTGGGCCGGTACAGCAAGAGCGCGGATTTGTCTTGCACCCTACGGGTAGTCAGTGGCAGTCCACACTCGAAGTTTCCGCCGAAATCAGCCTGACTGCATCGCGCGATATTATTAGCGCCTTGGCAGAAGGGCGCGGCCCCGAGCAATATCTGATTGCGCTCGGTTATGCTGGTTGGGGCGAGGGGCAGTTGGAGGCAGAAATTGCCGCAAACTCCTGGCTTACGGTTCCAGCCGATAAAGAAATCATTTTTAACACACCGTTTGAGCAGCGTTGGGTTGCAGCGGCCCGCTCCCTGGGTGTAGATGTCAATTTAATTGCCGGTACTGCCGGACACGCCTGATTTTCCTCATGTCACAACGACTTATCGCCTTTGACTATGGCACCAAGAATATTGGTGTCGCCAGCGGCCAAAGCCTGACCAGCTCGGCCAATTCCCTTGTCCCCTTAAAAGCCAAAGATGGCATTCCCGACTGGACTCACATTGAAAAGCTATTGCAGGAATGGCAGCCAGATTTGGTGCTGGTTGGCTTGCCGCTGAATATGGACGGCAGTGAAAGTGAGCTCAGCGCCCGCGCGCGAAAATTTGCCAATCGCATTCACGGCCGGTTTGGTGTAAAGGTCGAGTTGGTGGATGAGCGCTTGAGTAGCTTTGAAGCTAAAGGCGAAGTAATTCGGTCGGGTGGTTCGCGCGACTATAAAAACAACCCAGTTGATTCCATAGCCGCGCGTATCATTCTTGAAGCCTGGTTTGAGCGAAATCTCTAAACCTGCATAACTAAATCATCCACTGCATTTAGCTCTTTAATTAGCGCCAAGGTTTCCGCTGAATAGGTTATGGAAATTTGATTTAAAAAATCGTCAAATATTTCCAGTTCGAACTGTTT
>CBIMZH010000333.1:0-4022 GCA_966248255.1 uncultured Cellvibrio sp. | reverse complement strand
CGATGGCGCTAATACCGCTGGCGAGCTCCAACCAACTCAGGCGGCAGAGCTGGCACAGCAGGCCGGCGTGCGCATTTACACCATCGCCTTCGGCGCTGACTCCATGGAAGTTGCCGGTATTTTTGGTACCCGCCGGGTTAATCCCTCAGCAGACCTGGATGAAACATCCCTGCAGGAAATCGCCGCTAAAACCGGCGGCAAATATTTTCGCGCGCGCAGTGTCGATGAGCTGGACAGCATTCATCACCAAATGGATAGCCTTGAGCCTATAGAGTCGGATGCGGAAACTTTCCGCCCGGAAGAAAGCCTGTTTTACCTGCCTCTGGCGCTGGCGCTAATGCTTAGCTTTGTACTGGCACTGGCGCAGCTGCAAGTGCCTGGTTTGAGGAAGTTGTCGTGAGCCAATTGACCAGCCTGATACAAGAATTTCATTTTTTACGCCCCTGGTGGTTAGTTGCCGCCCTGCCCGCGCTGATCATTTGTGTTTTGCTCTGGCGACACAAACGCCAGGCACAAAATTGGCAAAAAGTGATAGCGCCAGAGCTACTGCCTTTTTTGCTCGACGGCACCAGCGTCAAACCCAACCCGCGCTATGTGATAGCCCTGGCCAGTGCCTGGCTGCTGGCCAGTCTGGCACTGGCTGGCCCCACCTGGGAGAAACGCCCGGTGGCGGTAGAAAAAAATCAGCAGGCGCTGGTACTGGTTTTGGATTTGTCGCCGTCCATGTTTAGCGAGGATCTCAAGCCCTCACGCCTGGTGCGCGCCCGCTTAAAAATTGCCGACATTCTGCGTCAACACAAAGATGGCCAAACCGCATTTATTGTCTACGCCGGTGATGCCCACAGCGTAGTGCCGCTCACCGACGACAGCCAAACCATTGGCAACCTGCTCAGCACTGTGTCGCCTGCAATTATGCCGGTGCCCGGCAGCAATACCGAAGCGGGTATAGAAGCCGCCGTGCAGATGCTCGACAGCGCGCAATTGGGCCGTGGCGATATTTTGTTGATTACCGATGGTGTGGAAGACGCAGCCAGCGAAAAAATCAGCCAGATACTGGCCAAAAAGCCCAATTACCGCTTATCCGTGTTGGGCGTCGGCGGTTTGCACCCTACGCCCATCCCCACCGGCCGCGGCGGATTTTTGCGCGACCGCAATAACAATATTGTCACCACTTTATTGCAACCCAGCAGCCTGGAGCGTTTGGCCAGCAGCAATGGCGGCCGCTACCGCACCCTGGCCACCAATGACAGCGATATTCGCTATTTAGTTAACCTGCCCCAGCCCGACCAACAGGAGACACAAAAAGTCGATCGCGATTTTGACAGCTGGTACGACCAGGGCCATTGGCTGGTGTTTTTACTGTTGCCAGTGCTGCTTTACTGTTTTAGACGCGGTGTACTCCTGCTGCTATTTTGTTTGCCTCTGGCGCAACCCAAAACCGTGTATGCGTCAACCTGGGATGAGCTTTGGCACAATCAAAATCAACAAGCCTACGAACATTTTTCTGCAGGCCAACACCAGCAGGCCGCCGGTGAATTCACCCAACCCAATTGGCAGGCAGCAGCGGAATACCGCGCCGGTAATTACGACAAAGCGGCCGAGTTGTACAGCCATGACAGCAGCGCCCAAGGCGACTACAACCGCGGCAACGCCCTGGCCAAAAGCGGCAAGCTGGAAGACGCTATCAAAGCCTATGATCAGGCGCTGCAAAAAGATCCAAGCCTGGAAGATGCCAAACGCAATCGCGAGACAGTAAAAAAACTCGAAGAACAGCAAAAGAAAAATCAGCAACAACAGCAAAAATCCGATCAGAACTCGGATCAAGACAAAGAGCAAAATAAGGATCAACAGCAGCAGGACAATAACCAGCAGCAAGGCCAAAATGGCCAGGATCAACAGAACCAGGACAAGCAGGGCCAAAATCAGCAAAACCCTGACCAGCAAAAAACGGATCAACAAAATAAAGACGAGCAAAGTCAGCAACAGGACCAGCAAAACCAGAGCGGACAAAACGCCAGCCAGCAGAACTCTGATCAACAACAAAAGGATCAACAACAGCAAGAGCAACAAGGCCAGCAAAGCAGTGCTTCTGCTAGCGACCAGGCGCAGCAAGGCGCACAGTCCTCTGCGGCCACCAGCGCTGACAATGCCCAGGCTCAGGCCAACTCCAGCCAGGGCAACGGCCAGCAATCGAGCGAAGCGGCGCAAGCCACTCAAGCGGTTGCCGACGACCAGCTGACCCCAGAACAGCGCCAGGCCATGGAGCAGTGGCTGCGCCGAGTCCCCGATGAACCCGGCAACCTGCTGCGCAATAAGTTTATTTTGGAATACCAAAAAAATCGCCGCGATCGCTTAAACGGCGACTATGAACCACCCGCCAATGATGCAGATCAGCGCTATTAATCGCTGCGCGTTAACAGAACTGAAAACAACTTAGCCAGACAAGACTCATATGACCGCTAAATTTTTTGCCAATCGACTCTGCGTCTTTTTACTTGCCACGCTTTTATTGGCGGTATTTTTCGCCCAGGCCAGCCGCGCGGAAAGCCTTACCGCCAGTGTGGACAGAGACAGCCTGGGCCTGCAGGAAACCTTCACCCTGACGCTGCGCTACGATGACCAAATTAGCGCCCAGCCCGACTACACCTCGCTGCAAAAAGACTTTGATATTTTAAATACCCAAAGCGGCTCTCAGGTGAGCGTGGTTAATGGCGAAGTCACCTCTCTAACCCAATGGAAAATCGCCCTGGCGCCCAAGCGTATAGGCACGCTGTTAATCCCCTCATTTAATATTAAAGGCGCAGTGAGCGATGCCATTCCCATTACCGTTACCCGCAACAGCCAGGGCCCCAAAAACGCCAGCGATCAAGTCAGTGTGGAGATAGAAACCAACAAGGACTCATTGAAAGTTCAAGAGCAGTTGCTGCTGACTGTGCGTCTGTTTACTCGCGTAAGCCTATCTGATGCCAGCCTCGAAGAATTAAAAATCCCCGATGCCCTGGTGATTGAGCTTGGCGACAAACAATATCAAACCCGCATTAATGGCCAGCAGGCACTGGTTGTTGAAACCCGCTACGCCGTATTCCCACAAAAAAGTGGCAGCCTCACCATTCCCAGCCTGATGTATCAGGTCAATCCGGGTAGCGGCAGCCAGGATATGTGGAACCGCATCTATGGCAATCGCGCCAGTGACCTGCTGCGCTTGCGCACTGACGAGCGCGAAATTCCGGTGGACCCAGCGCCACAAGGCAACAATACCCAGGCCTGGCTCCCCGCCAAAAATATCCAACTGAGCGAACACTGGAGCGCAGACAAGGACAGCATGAAAGTGGGCGAGCCACTCACTCGCAGCATTACTATTCAAGGCGAGGGCATTACTGCCGCGCAATTGCCGCCACTGCCCAGTGTTGAAGTGAAAGGTTTGAGCCTCTATCAGGACAAAGCTCAAACCGATGAACAAAAATCCGATAAGGGCATCACTGGATCGCGCATAGAAACCACCGCTATAGTCGCCAACCGCCCGGGCAAATTTACGCTGCCGGAAATAAAACTCACCTGGTGGGACACAGAAGATAAAACCTTTAAAAGCGCCAGCCTGCCAGCAACCAGTTTGAAGGTGACCGGTATTGCCAGCAGTAGCAGTGAAGACGAAAGCAGCAGCCAGGACAGTGCCCCCGAGCCAGCCGCAGACACAGAGCTGCTCGCCAATACGCCCATCGCCCCCAGCCAGGCAAAAATGCAAAATATCCCTTTGTGGATCTACCTAGGCCTGGGCATCGGTCTGCTGTTGTTGGTCTGGCTGGCAATCAGCAACTGGCAGTTGCGCCGCCTGCTCAAAGGCAAACAACAGCAACAGTCGCACGCTTTACAGCAGCAATTGAGCAGCGAAGAGCAAGCCTGGAAACAAGTGAAAAAGGCTTTAAAAGCAGCTGATGCCGAAACCCTGCGCCGCGCCCTGTTAGGCTGGGCTGCTATCTGTTTTAAAGGTCAGACTATGCACAGCCTGACGGATATTGCCCGAC
>CBIMZH010000332.1:0-4032 GCA_966248255.1 uncultured Cellvibrio sp. | reverse complement strand
CCCGCCGCCGCTATCTGGTCGGTATAGCGAGCATAGTGCCAGGCCATAAACAACTCCTCGGTCGCCTGGCCTGGGCCAAACACCTGCTCCCAAGTACCCTGGGTTTTAAAGCCCTGATATTGCCAGCGCTGCAGCAGTTCCGGTGTCAATTGGGCTTTGTTGTTTTGCAGGTAAGCCATGAGTTCATTGGGCACAGAGGCCTGGTAGGCCCTATTGGCCGCCTGGCTGTAATCGCGTACATCGGGCAGCATGCCTATCTCGTTTTCCACCTGGATCATAATCACTGTGCGCTGGCGATCCTTGTCGCGCAAATGCTGGAGCAGCGCGCGGTAGGCGGTTAGGTCGGCATTCAGGTTGGCACTGCTAAAAGGGCTCAAAATTTCCTGGTTCAACCCCTGTTGATCCTGGGCGCGGGGAAACTGCTGGCTGTCGCGCTTGACCCAGCTGGGCACATAGCAGGACATGGAGTTTTTCCAGCTGCCAAACCAAAGCAGCACCAGTTTGAGCTGCTCCTTGTTGGCGCGGGCAATTAGCTGGTCGATCAGGGTGAAGTCAAATTCACCCTGGCGCGGCTCGATAAGCTCCCAATACACAGGGGTCAGCAGGGTGTTAAGGTGCATGGCCTTAAGTTTGGGCCAGGCCTGTTCCATATAGGCCATACTCGAGGCGCTGGAGTTGCCCAGCTCGCCGCCGCGGATGAAAAATGGCTGGTCATCCACCAGTAATTGGGTTTGGCCCTGGCTCTGTGTCAGTTTGGCTGGACTTGCGGCCAGGCTGGTCAGGCTTGCCAAAGACAGGCCCAGGGTCAGGATTAATTTGCTCAGGGGTTTTGCTAGGGTCAGGTTTGGGTTCATAGATGCTTAACTTTTTCTTATGGTCAATTTGACCGATAGTACACTAGTGGACACTGCCGGGGGCAGGCCCAGGCGTAAACTTGCGTAAAGCGAAGCCATTTTTGGGCTAAACATAGCCCCCGTTTTTCCCAGATGAACAAGGCATCAGATATAAACTATGGCAGCAATTAACCTTCGCCGTATGCACCATGTAGCGCTCATTTGCAGCGATTATGCGCGCGCCAAAGATTTTTATACCCGCATTCTCGGGTTGCGCGTTATCGCCGAAAATTATCGCGCCGCGCGTGGCTCCTACAAGCTGGACCTGGCACTGCCCGATGGTACCCAGCTGGAGCTGTTTTCCTTCCCCAATCCCCCCGCCAGGCCAACCAGCCCCGAGGCCTGTGGCCTGCGCCACCTGGCTTTTGCGGTGCTCGACCTGGATGCCAGCGTGAACTGGTTGCAATCTCAAGGGGTTGAGGTGGAAGCCATTCGCATAGACGAATACACTGGCAGGCGTTTTACCTTTTTTAAGGATCCGGACAACTTGCCTCTGGAGCTCTATCAAATTCAATAACAGCAAATCCCACCAGCGTGGCAGCAAGCGAGGAGTGAGACTGTGTTAAAGAGAGTGATTTTTGCCTTGGCTTTTATAGGCAGTGTTGCGGCGTCTATGGCGATAGCTGGGGCCGCCAGCGCGCGGGAGCTGGTCCTGGCGTTTGATAATTGTCTGCAGTCTTCCTCCGGCCTGGATAGCCTGGCGCGCTCGCAAATGCTGGTGCGCAACCTGGCAACCGGCGGCGTTCCCCAGTCGATGTTTTTAATTCAAACCCGCGGCCTGGGCGCCAAGGGGCGGCAGGCTCTGGGGCTCTATTCGCAAACCGGGCAGCTGCTGGTTAATGCCGGTTTTTATCACAATCTGGTGACTAAGGCCGATCTTTACGCTTACGAAATTGGCATCTTAAAAGCTGACCGTTTTTTGCGTCGTTTTGGCGGTTACAAAAAGCATATTCACTTCTCCTATTTAAATGAATCGGGCGATGCGCTGTTGCAGTCGGGCTTAAAAAACTTTTTGCGCGATCGCCAGTTCAAGCCCACGTATATAGGTACAAATCCGCTGCTGGGTGCCGATGCCTATTTAAACCAGCTGTATCAGCAAAAGCTTAAAAGCAATCGCCCGGTTGATATGGAGGCGCTGCAAAATACCTATGTTGAACTGGTGGAGGAAATGCTTAACCGGCAAAGTGAGCAGGCGTTTTTAATGCTTGGCTACAGCCCACCCCAGGTATTGGTATTGCAAGAGAACGATCTGGCCGCCTATTTTATTTTGGCGCTTAGCGATCGTCTGCAGGCGCAGGGCTGGACCTTTGCTGCGCCCGACGCGGTATTTGCCAGCCCCCTGGCTAACCCGGTGCGCGCCAACGGTTTTGGCGGCAATGATTTTCTCAATGCGATTACCTGGATGCCGGATGCGCGTATTGCCTATCCCCGCGTTCTGGGTGAGCGCAAAACTTTTATGGATGCGTTTATCCAGGCGCGTATGCCTGGGCTATTAGAGTAATTTCTCCGAGGATCTATGCGTAAATTTTTTGCCCTGGGCATCTGCTGTGTTTCGCTGCTCGCTTCTGTTGCCACCCAGGCACAGGAAAAAAAGGCCAGCTTGTTTCAAACCAGTTTTGAAACCGATAAAGACGTGCGCAAATGGGCGCTGCTCTACGGTGCCGAGCTAAGTAAAACTGGCGCGCGTACCGGCGAGGCGGCGCTGCTGTTTCACGAGGGCGAGGCCTCGATTCGCTCCACCTTTAATTTGAGCGAGCAGGGCACTCTGGAGTTCTGGATCAAAACTTCGGCTGCGGCCACCCAATACAAAATCAATGTACTTGTGGCCTCCAGTCTCAACAACGATTCCGCCTGGACAGTGGCGGGGCAGATCTCCGGTAGCCAGGATGCCAGCGATTATCGCGCCCAGCGCATCTCCATTGACGACCCGGGGCGCAAGTACCTGCGCTTTGACGTGGAGGTAAGCAATGGCGAACTCTGGTTGGATGACCTGCGCGTGGAAAAAATCCTGCTGGATACCGCCCTGCAAAAAAACCAGCAAAAAGTTATCGCCCAGGTGTTGGATAAGCTGCGCGAAGATAAAGACTACGAAGTTCAGGCAGATGCGCTGCGCGCTCTGGGTGTTAACTACGCCGCGCAAATCGATATGCAGCGTCAGTATCTGGAATACGCCAACGGCATCTACTCCAGCATTACGCTGGTGCTGGCGACTTCCGAGCGCGGCAAAATGGCCAACCCTCTGGGTTATAGCACCTTCAAGGGCGTAGTGGATAACGTCAACAAGGTGGCCACACCCATGCAAAAGGCGCGGATGAATTCACTGCTTAAACCCCTGGGCGATATTGCCACTGCGGGCTTGAACCTGATGACTAACGGCGCCTATCAGGCCTTCTCCGAGCCCTTTAAAACCATAGTGGCCACCACCTTTGATAAGGCTTACTACGACAATGCCGGGCTGGACCGCTCGCAGCGCAAGTTTGCCGAAAAAAATGGTATGGAGACCTATAACAAGACCGAAAAGTTTTTAGCGGAAATCGAAAAAGAGCTGGGTACAGTGACGGCGCTGGATAAGGATCTGCTCGATATTCAGCGCGAAGTAAACAAATACCGCCAAGAGCTGGATAAGCACCTGCGCGAGACACTGATCGATGGCGGCCTGGGCCGCGGCCAGGACAATTACAACCGCATTATGAGCAAGGATGAAACCACCCGCACCGCGGCGCTGCAGGAGGTGACCAACTACTTTATGGTGCAGGCCGAGAGCTACCAGAACCACACCAGCTCCAATACCCAATTTGTGCAGTTTATGATGAAGGCCACCGGCAAGATTGAAGAGTCGCAGGTGCTTAAAGAGCGCTTCAATCAAATCGCCGCCTCGGTGATCTCCTTTTACGACAAGTTTGATCGCTCCATAGCCCCGGATCAAAACCCCTTCAGCGAGGACAGCGATCGCGGTATTTGGGAAAGCCACGCGAAAAAAGTGCGCGCCTATATCAAGGAATCCAAAGAGGCCTTCACCAAAGCCTATATGTGATTTGGTTATAGCTTCAGTTAAAAAGCCCCGGTAAAGCCGGGGCTTTTTGTTTCCAGCCAGGCGGATAATTGTTGTGCGCTTAATAGCCAAAGTGCGCGGGTTGCA
>CBIMZH010000331.1:0-4033 GCA_966248255.1 uncultured Cellvibrio sp. | reverse complement strand
GTGGTATTGGGCAGGGCGTAAAGACGGTAATTGGGTGCAGAGAAGGTGCTCTCAACAAAAAGCGCATTGCGCTCGCGCAACTGGTAATTGAGTGGCATGCCGGTGAGATGCGCGCCGACAACGGCCAGGCGCAAATAGCCTTTGGGTGGCTCGCTGGAAATAGTTTGCGCTTGGTAACCGCGACCCGTTGCACCTAAGGGCAGTGCTTGCTGATTGAGCCACTGCTTGCCAAAGGCAACCAAAGCATCGTCTTGCCAGGCGGGTGCAATCAGGGTGATGCCAAAGGGCAGGCCATCGCTGCGCATAGCGGCGGGCAGCGCCAGGGCGGCGCAATCGCAAAAATTAACAAAGTTGGTGTAGGTGCCCAGTTGACTGTTTACCACCACTGGCTCGGCATTGACCTGATCAATGGTTGGGTGGCGCGGTGAGGTGGGCACCAGCAGTGCATCAAAGTCCGCCATTAGCAATTGAATGGCGCGCACGAGTTCTATGCGTTGATATTCACTTAAAAACGTATCTGTCGCGCTGAAATTACTCGCCTGTTCAATAATGCCGCGCACTACCGGGTTCATCTCCTCGGCGTGCTCGGCAATAAAGTCCTTCACCGCCGCCTGGCGCTCTGCCACCCAGGGGCCGCCGTAAAGCAGTTGTGCCAGGGTGAACATGGGCGAAAAATCTATGGGGTAAATCTCGGCGCCCAGCTCACGCATTGCGCTAAGGCTTTGCTCCCAGGCTGCTGCTGCCTGTTCATCGCCAAACCATTGTGGGTCGCGCGGCACCGCGAAACTTGGCGCTGCGGAAAAGTATTTAGCCGCGGCTGGCGCCTGGCGCGAATAGCCATCGGCTGGGTCGAATTCAGTTAGCAGTTGCGCCACCAGGTCGGCATCGCCCAGAGTTAAGGCAAATACGGAAATACAGTCGATACTGCGGCAGGCGGGTACCAGGCCCTGGGTGCTAAAGCGGCCTTTGGTCGGCTTGAGGCCGATAATATTGTTAAAGCCGGCGGGCACGCGGCCGGAACCGGCGGTATCTGTGCCCAGGCTAAACGGCACCAGACCCTTGGCCACACTGACCGCAGAACCGGAGCTGGAACCGCCGGAGACATACTTCGGCTTAAAAGAATTGGCCACGGCGCCATAGGGTGAACGGGTGCCCACCAGGCCAGTGGCAAATTGATCCAGATTGGTTTTGCCCAGCACTACGGCGCCAGCTTTTTTAAGCAGGGCGACTGTGCTGGCATCGGCACTGGGGATATAGGTAAACGCGGGGCAGGCAGCAGTGGTGGGCATGCCGGCCACATCAATATTGTCTTTTACCGCAAAGGGTACGCCATACAAAGGCAGGGCTTGAGCATTGGTTTGGCTGAGTAGATTGCTGAGCTGGGTTTCAATCTCGCTGGCAGAGGCCAGATAAATCCAGGCATTGTCCTGGGCGCTAATAGCTTCGCGCAGGTTGATAAGTGCAGTGCGCATGGCTTCGGCGCTGCTGCGGTTGGCGTTTAGCCATTCGGTTATGGTCCAGCCTAGTGTCTGTGTCATTCGGGTTCCTGCGCGTGCAACGAAATACAATCTTGGATACAAGTTTGTATTCAGCAGAAACCATGCCAGTGTCTGGTGGTGGCGCTTAAGTCATTTTTTGTGGCGATTAATATCCAATAAAATCAATTGTTTGTACTTTCTGACGGACTAGTTATAAGTGATGTAAAGGCTGCTTTTGAAGAGCGGTTTAATGCGCTTGATTAGTGCAGTTGCAAGCTGAAAATGAACTCTGCTGGTGCGCGTGACCCAAGTTTTTACGGGTAAAGGAGAGAAATTCGCGCCTATGCAGTATGCTCTGCCAAGGTGATTTGGTGACCGCGGTTAAGCGCAATGGCGGCTTGGCTGGCGCCAGTATTTGGGTACTAAGGAAATATGTTTATGGCGATGAATTGGGAGCGGCTGCTCTGTGCTGAGCGCTTGGGCGGCCGCGGGGCAAAGATAGAAGAGGGGCGCTCGCCCTTTCACTCGGATCACGACAAGATTGTCTTCTCCGGCGCTTTTCGCCGCCTGGCGCGCAAGACGCAGGTGCATCCGCTGGCGACCAACGACCATATCCACAACCGCATGACCCACAGTCTGGAGGTGGCCTGTGTGGGCCGCACCCTGGGTATTCGCGTTGGCCAGGCGCTTAAAGACGCCGGTGATTTGCCTGCGCAATTCTGGCCCAGTGATATAGGCGATATAGTCCAGGCCAGCTGCCTGGCCCACGATATTGGCAACCCGCCCTTTGGTCACACGGGTGAGGACGCGATTCGCAACTGGTTCCAAAAAGAGGGCGCGGCCTTTTTGCAGGGACTGTCCCCCGCCGAGCAGGACGATATCCTCAACTTTGAGGGCAACGCCCAGGGCCTGCGCGTGCTCACCACCTCCGAGTATCACCAGTTTCACGATGGCATGCGCCTCACCTACGCCACCCTGGCGTCCTCCATTAAATACCCCTGGACCTCCACCCCCTGCCGCCAGGGCACCAGGCCCAAAAATAACAAGTACGGCATTTTCCAAACTGAACTCAATTACTTCCATGAAATTGCCGACAAAACCGGGCTGATTGCCCGTGGCAGCGATTGGTACTGCCGCCATCCGCTGGTGTACCTGATGGAAGCGGCCGATGACTTTTGCTACGGCATTATCGATTTGGAAGACGGCCTGGAGATGGGCATTCTCAACTGGCGTGAAATCTACGAGCTGCTGTTGCCGGTAATTGCCGATTCGCCGCAACTGGATGAACTGGAGCGGCTGCTCAACAAGGTAAACGATGGCCGTAAACCGGCGCTAGTGCGCGGCAAGGTGATAGATGCTTTTATTCATGCCGGCAGCCAGGCATTTATTCGCAATCAGGACGCCTTTTTGCGCGGTGAAGTGGAGGGCGATTTGATCTCCCTGTGCGATGACCGGGTGCGCACGGCGGTGCAGGTGGCCAAAGACCTGGCCAAGCGCAAAATTTTTAACCACGCGCGGCGGGTGGAATTGGAGATAGGTGCCTACGCGGTAATTGGCCGCTTGCTGGAGACAATTTGCAGTGCAGTTTACGCCTCCCTCGGCGACCCGGCGCAGATGACCTACAAAGACAATCGGGTGATGGCGCTGATTGGCGAAAATAACTTTCACCCGGATGTCATCCAAAAAGTCGGCGACTATAAATATTTAGCGCTGATGGCGGTGATCGATTACATCAGCGGCATGACCGATAACTATGCCACTAACCTGGCCAAGCAATTTAATGGCCTTGGGGATTCGCGCTACTGATGTTCAAACAACTTTTACACTACAAGCTGCCGCTGATTGCGCTGGCGGCTCTGATCATATTGCCTTTATTTTTTTGGGGCGGACCAGATGGCTATTCCTGGCCAGCGCTGCGCGAGTTTTGGAACCTGGGCCATTTTGTATTTTTTGCGCTGCCAGGTTTATTTTGGCAGTGGTGGAAAGGCCCTGCCGGTTGGCGCGCATGGCTCGGCTTAACCATGGCTGGGTTGGTCGTAGGGGTGGCCATTGAAGTGGTGCAGAGTTTTGTCGGTCGCGATGTGGATGTCCAGGATGTCTATCACGATCTGGTTGGACTCTGGCTAGGGCTCGCCTGGGGCTCGCTGACAGCTAACCGCTGGTGGTTGCGCTTGCTGGTTAGCTGTTTATTAATTCCCTCATTTTATAAATTGAGTTATTTGGCTTATGCGCAATATCACCAGCTGGCTCAGTTGCCACAGCTAAACAATTTTGAGTCATCCTGGGACATGGTTTTTGCCCGCGGTGATGTAACCCGGGATTGCAGCCTCGCCGCTGCCGGAAACTGTTCGCTGCGGGTGCGAATGGGCGAGCATCAGTATGCGGGTGGCAAGCTGGAAATTTACGGGGGCGATTGGCGCGGCGCAAACACTTTGGCGATGGATTTTTATAATCCGGAGCCTCAGCCGTTTCTTATTAGCCTGCGCGTCAGTGATCTGGAACACGAGCGTGGAGCTCACAGTAATGAATACACAGATCGTTTTAATCGCTCATAT